>CALBDR010000517.1 GCA_937927525.1 uncultured Candidatus Melainabacteria bacterium | reverse complement strand
AAGAGGATCTACTAACCTATCTACAGGTAGAAACTGTATAGTATTGTTAGCATTTACTACATAAGAATCTTTTGCTGCAGGTACACCACTTACATATACTAAAACTGAGTCATTTAAGTCAATTGTACTAGGAGTACTAAAAGTATTTACTAATCCGTTTACATTATCACTATGGTCTGTAAAAACATTTTCGGTGTATAAAAGGGCAGTATTACTAACTAAGTATTCTCCATCTAAGAATTCTAAGAACACGTTTGAGGTTCTAATCTTTAGATTATTGACAGCTTCAATACTGATAACCTCCCCTACCGCATTACTAGATAAGCCATATACAATGTTACCTGTTCTAAAAGAGCTTGTATCTGCTACGGTAATAATAAAATCATAGGCACGAGTAGACATTATGAAAAAGTTTCCTGTAAGTCGAAAGAGATAGTATAAAAATCATTTATTTCATCATTTGAAGTAAGTACTTGAGAGATATTTAAAGGACCGTTAAACCGTGCTATTATTGTACCAGATTGCCCAGCATAGGACAAATCAAATTCAAAAGATTCTACTTCTCCTCCCCTATTATTGTAAAAGTTTTCAATAGCAGCTTTATAAGGTCCTGATACGTTGTCATAAGAGAAAGAAAACGCTCTTTTAGCCCTTCTAGAGATAGATCTACGCTTTTCATAGCCTATTTGAGAGGTAAAGATAGAAGAATTAAAAGAACGGGTAAAAGAATACCCTCTGTCGGGTTTTCTATTGCTCATCGTATAAGTAGTTCCGCCTAATGTATAGGTAGCTTCTGAAGGAAACTGTGCCATTATTTAACTCCTCTTAGAGATTGACGAATAGGTCCGTTATTACGTAAGTCCTCAAGAATAACATCAACAACAATTTTTCCGTTTTCTCGTCTTACCTGTCTATTAGCATTTACAGGATTGCCATTATTAATTACGTTTACCTCCACATTAACCTCGGGGTTAGAACCCACATTTCCAGTAGCATTTAGTTGGATGGCTGTATCAAGACCCATTTTATCTACTGCCGGTTTACGAAGCACAAATTCTCCAGGCTCTAACAGGGTATTTACAGAGTCTCTAGGACCAGTAATTAGACCTCCAGCGGCTTTACGAGTGCGCAGATGCCCGAACATTTCTGAAGAGTTTAAGAAGGGCTCATTCTTAAATGTTTGTGGTTTTGCTGAAACTGATTTTAACATATAAAAGTCAGTAAAGTTACCATACTTATTATTAATAGCAGTTAGTGCGTCAGTTAAGTAATCTCTAGTTAATTCCCGATTTGCGTTACGGGTAGGAGTTGTGCCCGTACTACTTGCTAAAAGCTTTAAAGCTTGATTCATTCTAGCTGTGATATCACTAGCTTCTAGTCCTGAAAGTAGTTCTGAAGTTAGATTACCTATTTTTACTCTATTACGATCAGCAGCTTCACCGTGTACTCCAAAATCGTTTCTAACTTGAGTAACCACAGGGTCCATTTTTCTAGCTGCGGTAATAAGATTTAGCA
>CALBDR010000516.1 GCA_937927525.1 uncultured Candidatus Melainabacteria bacterium | reverse complement strand
TAAATATCGTATTCGACTGATCTTAGGGGAGGTCCCATTCTATTCTTAATAACTGTAGCGTTGGTCTTGATGCCGATAACTTGCTCTACCATTCCTTTCTTCATCTTAATCTGTCCAATAGATTTTAATCTAATACGTACAGAAGAGTGAAATCCTATTGCTTTACCGCCAGAGGTAGTATACTTGTCTCCAAAACTTACTCCTAACTTTTCTCTCAACTGATTAGTCATGATCAGACATATTCTCTCTCGTCCTAAGTAGTTAGTTATCTTTCTCATCGCTTTTGATAATATCAAAGCTTTTGAAGTAGCATAACCGTCTTTGTCGTAAAGAGCAGCTGTTTCTGGCTTTGTACTCGCACCCATAATAGAGTCGATAACGATAGTAACAAGTCTATTCTTATTACTACTTCTTATCTTCTCAATTATTGCTTCTACTGCTTCAAAAATATCCTCTACAGTATCTAGAGGAATATAAAGCATATCTTCTAACTTTACTCCGATAGCTTGAAAAAACTCTCGTGAAATAGCATTTTCAGTATCTATATAAACAGCTACGCCTCCTTTATCCTGAGTAGATTTCAGAGCATGTGCAGCAAGAAGAGACTTACCGGATGCTTCTAATCCGGCAATCTCTGTAATTCTTCCTACTGGAAAGCCTCCGTTCGGTCTATTTGCAATTGCTAAGTCAAGCATAGAGCTTCCTGTAGATACCCAGTCGGTAATATCTGAAGGAGACCAATCTTCTTCATTCAGCAAGTAAGCTACCTTATCAAACGTCTTGAAACGTTTATTTAATGTATCAGCAAGTTCTACACTAACATCCTTTAAGGATTCGTCTTTTGCCATTTTTTATTATTTAAAGAGTTGATCAAATGCATCTACAGCTGATTTTACTGTAGTAGGAGCTTCAGTAGGTGCTGCTTGGTCCGTATTAGATTCTCCTAGCTGCTCTTCTTCGTCTCCAGGCTTAAGATATTCATACAACAACGTCTTCAATTCGTCATATTCAGGAGCTGGATATACATCTTCAATCCTAGGCATTTCTTTGATCATCTCAATAACTTTCGGATCTTCAGTTGCTGGTGTTACATTAGGCTTCGGTCGTACAGTGGTCTTACTGTAAGTGGTTTCTGTTCCAGGAGTGAAACTTACTGTAATATCTCTTCCAGTTTTAGCATCTGTTATATCACCGTAGTCTGGGTCGAGAATAATTCCTAGAAGTTCTTTATAGACCGTATCAGAAAATCCCCAGAACTTAACTCCTTCATGCTCTTCTCCTCGTACAAGAATAGCAACATGTACTCTTCGTCTCGGTTCAATACTCTTACCCATTTTGTAATCAGCTTTCGTTCCTGTGTTCTGCAATTGTTTTGAAAACTCAGCAATGGGATCGGCTCCTCCGTACGAGATAGGAGAAAGGTAAGGTCTGTTGCTTACATTGTAATGAAAGAATAGTTCATGAAAAGGTTCTCCTGTCTTATGAATGTACGGAAGAATCCTTATAACATGAGTAGCACTCGGCTTCCAAAAAAGGGATTTAGTGCTAGGGCTATTCTGCTTGGACGTTTGCTCGTTCAACGCAGATAGCTTTTCCTTTAATGCATCGAAATTAATTGACATATTTATAAAATTTGATTTAAAACTAAGCTAAAATTAGGAAAGATTATTCAATTTTCCAACTAAATTCTTATAACTTTTTCGAAAAAAAGGTCGCTTATTTGCAACTCTCCTTGCTTTACAGTAAGCAGTTTATCTTTATATAGGTCCCATTCAACTTGAAAACTAGTAT
>CALBDR010000515.1 GCA_937927525.1 uncultured Candidatus Melainabacteria bacterium | reverse complement strand
GTGGTAGGGGTGTTCATATTATTACTGTTAATGATTATCTAGCTAGGCGTGACTCTGAGTGGATGGGAAAGCTTTATAACTTCTTAGGCTTGAGCTGTGGGCTGATAGTCGCAGGAAAAAACCCTGAAGAAAGACAGGAAGCCTATGCTGCAGATATCACATACGGTACTAATAATGAATTTGGTTTTGATTATCTTCGAGATAATATGGAAACAGATATCGATAGCTGCGTTCAGAGAAACTATTACATGGCTATAGTAGATGAAGTTGACAGTATTTTAATTGACGAAGCTAGAACTCCTCTAATCATCAGTGGCATCCCAGACCAGAGAAAAAAAGAAATTTATATCGCGATGAACTCTGTTGCAAAACAGCTTAAAAGAGCGAAAGGTGAAAAAGATAAAAGCATAGAAGCTCACTATTTCATAGATGAAAAAGCGAAAAATGCTGTCCTAACAGAAGCTGGTATCCATAGAGCTGAAGAGATTTTAAATGTCGACAACCTATGGGATCCAGAAACTAATTTAGCCCACCATCTAATTCAGTCGCTAAGAGCAAAAGAACTTTTCGTTAAAGATACAGATTATATAATTCAAGTCAGTCAAAAAACTAAGAAAAAAGAAATCGTAATCGTAGATGAATTTACTGGAAGATTAATGGAAGGTAGAAGATGGGGAGATGGTCTCCATCAAGCTGTTGAAGCTAAAGAAAATGTTCCTATCCAGGAAGAAACTCTAACAATGGCAAGCATTACATTCCAAAACCTATTCAGACTTTACCCTAAGCTTTCAGGAATGACTGGTACTGCTGCAACAGAAGCTGAAGAATTTAAAAAGATCTACAATCTTGATGTACTAACTATCCCTACGAATAAACCTTGCGCTAGAAAGAATTTAAATGATGTAGTTATGAAAAGTGAGCTTGCTAAGTATTACTCTATAGTGGAAGAAATCATTAAAGAGCATAAAAAGGGTAGACCAGTTTTAGTTGGTACAACTAGCATAGATAAATCAGAATTGCTTGCAAGCATGCTTGAAAAACCACTTTATGCTTTACAAATCCTAGAAAAAAGAATCAAAAGATTCACTAATACTATGAAAAGTAAAGATAAAGAATCATATCTAAAATCTGACTTAGTAAAACTCTTCGATAAGCCAGGCAATCTAACGATGGAAGCAATTAATCCATTCTTAACTGAATTAAAAGAAGTATGTACTGGAGAAGATTTGAGCTTCGCTCTTCAAACCCTAGTGCAATCAGTAATGGTTACTGAAGTTATTAAAAGTAAACCTAAATTTGCAGTATTAAACGCTAAACATCACGCTCGTGAAGCCGAAATCATAAGAGAGGCTGGAAAATTAGGTGCCATAACTATTGCTACAAACATGGCAGGTCGAGGTACTGACATTATTTTAGGTGGACACAAATCTCAAGATCCTAAAAACTCAGATTATAATGTCGTAGACACAGAAGCTCAAACTAAAGTAAAAGAACTTGGTGGACTGTGTGTAATTGGAACGGAGAGACACGAAAGTAGAAGAATTGATAATCAACTTAGAGGAAGATGTGCTCGCCAAGGTGATCCTGGAGCATCTAAATTCTTTTTATCACTTGAAGATAATTTGATGAGAATATTTGGTGGTGAGAAAATGATCAGTATCATGAATATGCTAAATACTGACGATGACATGCCTATTGAAGCAGGTATTATCACTGACGCTATCAACAATTCACAGAAAAAAGTTGAAGCACACAACTTTGATATTAGAAAACACATTCTACAATACGATGATGTCGTCAATACTCAAAGAGAAGTTATCTACAGAGAAAGAAGAAAAATCTTAGAAGGATTTGATATCCACGAAAAAATCATCAAAATGATTGGTCAGCAAATCGAAAATACAGCTTTCCAATACATTAATCCTCAAGTTCCAGCCGAGGTTTGGTTCGATGAAAGTAAAGGTATCAGTCCTATTAGAAAACTAATAGAACAACTTAAGACTGATTTTGGTGAAGAAATTACTGATAACATAGACCCGACAGAAGACTTTGCGAAAGCTGGCTTTGAAGCTTTTGTTGAACAAGCAACTAGTTCAGCTCTAAAACTATATAAAGAAAAAGAAGAAGCTATCGGTATAGAAGCACTTAAGGAAGCAGAAAGACAGATCATGCTTCATGTCATTGACTCAAAATGGGTGGTTCACTTGCAAGCTATGGATTCTTTAAAAGAAGGCATTCATCTTCAAGGTTATGGACAGAAAGATCCACTTATAGAATATAAGAAAGAAAGTTTTGATATGTTTGAAAATTTATTGTTCGATATTAAGAAAAATACTGTAAGTCTACTATTCCATGTTCAAATCGTAAAAAAAGAAACAGATGATAAAGCATTAGAAGAAATTAGCAATAACTAAAATGACTCAATTTCAACTCAGTATAGATACGCTAAAACACGCTTATAATTCTGGCAAACAAATCATCAGCAATCACAGAGTATTTGTCTCTGACGTTGATACACCAGTATCATTATATAACAAACTCAACAAATACTATGATGATTGCTTTTTATTTGAGTCTGTCTTAGGTGGAGAGAACTTAGGTAGATACTCATTCATAGGCTCTGCCGCGTTAGACACGTACTTTACCTACCAGTCTGAGATGAAGAATCCTTATGATGACTTAAAAGATATTGTTAATAATTACTCAAACAACAGTACAGAAGATATTTCATCTACACTAGATTTCTTCCATCAAGGAATGGTTGGCTTCTTTGGATTTGAATCGATGCAAAGAATTGAGCCATGTCTAGAACTTCAATCCAGTCACCTACCAGAAAGTTTTTTCTATTTAGTAGGAAACCTAATAATATTTGATCACGTGAGTCAGAAATTATATTTAATAAATAATATCTGTCTTCGTAATATTCAAGACGAGATAGAACTAGAAGAAACACTAAAATCAAGTGAATCTGAATTAAAAAAACTAACAGAAATAATCCATGAAAAGAATAATCTAGAAAGGATAAACTTTGAGATTGAAGAAGTAAGTCCTGAAAAGCCATTCAATTCAAACACAAAGAAAGAAGAGTTTGTGGAAATGGTAAATAAAGCTAAAGAGCACATTCTAGAAGGAGATATATTCCAAGTAGTGCTCTCTCAAAGATTTGAAAAAAATACATCTATTAATGCATTAGATTTATATAGAACTTTAAGAAGCTTAAATCCCTCACCATATTTATTTATCTTCAATGTTAATTTAAAAGATACTGAGAAAAACTTTAGTATCGTTGGTTCCTCTCCTGAAATGTTGATTAAGTCAGAGAAAAAGCTCAGTTATGACAATAAAACTGAAATTTGGGCTGAACTTAGACCCATAGCAGGTACTTACAGACGAGGGGCTAACGAATTTGAAGATAGAAAACTTGCAGAGAAACTTTTAAATGATCCTAAGGAAAGAGCTGAGCACCTTATGTTACTTGATTTAGGAAGAAATGATCTGGGTAGAGTATGTGCTAATGGCTCCATTCATGTCGCACAAAATATGATTATAGAAAAGTATTCTCATGTGCTTCATATAGTAAGTTCCCTAAAAGGTAAGCTTAAAGAAGAGATGAGTAGCATTGAACTTCTCAAAGCGTGTTTCCCAGCAGGTACTCTAAGCGGCGCTCCTAAAATTGAAGCGGTTAAAATTATCTCAGAATTAGAAAAAACACCTCGTGGACCTTATGGTGGCTGTATTGGATACATAAACTTTGATGGTACTATAAATTTAGCTATTATGATTAGAAGTCTAATTCTAGAAAAAAACAAAATATCAATTCAAGCTGGAGCAGGAGTAGTTGCAGATTCTGACCCAGAGTCTGAATACCAAGAAACTTTCAACAAAGCTGCTGCACTTATGTCAGCAGTTGAAAGAATGAAATCAGAAAATTTTTCATGAAATTTAGAACAATCTTAGAACTGGAAATTTGTCAGCCAAACTTGACCATGTACTTTCAAAATCCCAACCTTTAAAGGTACTTCTAATTTTCAATTCCTCAGCTGTCTTAGCCTCACCACCACCAAAACTAATCGATAGATTATTAGCTGATCTATTCCAGTAGCTTGATTTAACAGAGATTAAATCCACTATGTTGCCAGTACTATAGTGGACTGAAAACTTAAACCAAAATTATTGATTTGAAAAGTGTGCCGAAT
>CALBDR010000514.1 GCA_937927525.1 uncultured Candidatus Melainabacteria bacterium | reverse complement strand
GTATGTAATGGCTCTCATCATGCTTTTTACAGCTTTAGCTCGTTGACCTACATCTGCAGCATCTTTTCCTTTTCTTGCATCTTCAATTTCTTTGGAAGAAGCTAGGTTACCTAAAGAATCAATAGAAACAATAAACTTCAAAGAAGGGTCATTTGCAGCAATTACGTTATCAAGAAACGTGCTAATTTGATTGCGGCAATCCTCTACTGTTTCGACTGGGTAATATTTAGTCCTCTTAGGGTCTAAACCAACATTTGCTGCACTCTGTTTATCTACTGCAACCTCTGAATCCCAAATTACAGCCATATAACCCTTTTTTTGGGCATTGGCCATAATTTTGTTTATGATAAGAGTTTTCCCTGCTCCGGAAGGTCCAGCAAAACCTGTAATTCTTCCAACAGGAATTCCTTTAGATAGTGAGCCCGAGACAATAACGTTAAGAGCTTTTGAACCTGTATCTATCCAATCATCTGGAGTAGAGATAGTAGAATCTTCTAAGAGAGTAGATTCTGTATTGAGTTTATCTACATCTCCAAAAATGGCTTTTAGAGCTGAAGAATTAGTGCTTTTCTTCATCATCAAAAAGTTTTACAACTTCGGGACTTTTGGTTGTTGGAGCAATGTTAAACAACTGATTGTATTGAGCAACAAATTGTTCAGCAAAGACTATATTCGAAGATGTTGTAATTGATGATTTGTTGAAAGTCCAGTTAGTAGAATCAGATTTATTTGATTGAAACTCTTTGAAAAAGAGTGGCAGAATCTGAAGCTGAAGTTGGCTGGTTTGTACATTTGGTTGAATGTGCACCAGAGCTGGGTTTTCAATTACTAGATGTTGTTCAGTTTCAGTCACAACATTGCCAATGATAGTTCGGCCAACGTTGTCGAGAAACACTGTTAGTTTGTTGTTTTTGGTTTCCATATTAATTTCTTTTTTACTTTAGTAGGTTTTTTGTCTAATTCAACATGAGAAAGAGACATTTCATAAAATAATTTATTACCGTAGTTTGTTAAAAGGATACGATCATCTGAAGCGATCCATACTATTTTATAATGTACTAATAAAGATAAAAACGTTTCGAGTATAGGAGCTTCAATAAACTCACCGAGATAACAATCATCGTCAATAATTGCTTTTAGAGTCCAAAATATTTGCTTATCAGAAATAATATCAAATATTTCTTTTTCGTTATATTCAGTATATTCAAACATAGCTACGAGCCAAACATTTCAAATAAATCTGTTTGAACTTCTTTTCCGATTATAGGAAGCCTCCAACCAATAGCTTCATATAATCTTTCTATCGGTTGTGTTACTAATTTATCAAACATTTTATCCCAATCAATCTGTAAGTCAAATTGTTCAGGAAGTTTAGTTACATAAGCAATAGCGTCTAACCCGTATTTATTTTTAGAACAATACAGCTTTTTCACTTTCTGCCCAGTTTGTATTGTTTCAAACTTGTCCGAGAGTTTAAATTCATTTAGCAATAAATTATAAGCAATTGCTCCTTTTACGTGAGAAGGAGTCGCAGTTTGAAATTTGTATAATGTTGCCCCTTTGCTATATTTGTCTAAATTGTTTAAAGTTGAACGAAGAGCTACATCATCAGGAGTTAGTTCTTTGAATTTTTCATAACTTTCGCTGTAAACTTTATTTGTTTGTTTTACCTCTTGTGAAAGAAGTGCAGTTTTTGTTATTTGTTCTATTAAAGATTTAACTTTTTTAGGTGTTGTTGATCTAACTAGTTCAACGCCGACGAACTTAAACTTATCGACTGTAATGCCTTCTTCGTCACATACGTGTAAGATATATCTCTTTTTTTGTAAGAAGAGACCTACATCAGCAATTACTTCTCTCTTAAAAACATATCGAGGATCAGTAGAATATAGTTCTTTACGAGCCCACTTTAAAATTTCTTCATTAACGTATTTGTCGATATTGTTTACTATAGTGTGTACTTTGCTTGTAATCTGTTTATTTTCATCTTGCAACTGTAGATTTAAACTTTTTAAAATCGGATCGATTGTAACATAAACCGAATCAGTATCTTGATAGATTGTTAAATCTTGTGAAATGCCAAACTGTTCTTTTGCTATCTTGTTGATGATATCAGAACCTGCTTTAGCAACGTTTTGTCCAGTAATTGTTATTGACATTGCGTTATCAATGTCCATCAACGACGAGTGCTTGTTAGCAAATGTACCGTAAATAGAATTTAAGTAAATCTTTAACGTGTATTGAAGAGTATTGAGATATTCGATAGCTGCTAATGTGTTTTTATCTTTTTTCTTTGATATTTTGAGTTCTTGAAGTTCACGTTTTGCTTTTACTCTCTCTTTATAAATTTCATCAATGAGGTTAGGTATAATCCCTTTAGTTTGCTGATTGTATAAAACTCCAGCTTTTGACAGTGAAAGTTTTTCTAGTGTTAAAAACTTTAAAAAGTCTTCATATGAAAGGTTGTGAGTTTTACCGTTAGCAAGAGTTAAATTTATTTGAGTCTTGTTCTCATAATCTTCTATGTTAATTTTACCTACTTTCGTTTCCGGTGAAATATTAAGAGTAATAATAGTATTTGGATATAGAGAGTTAACGTCAAAGCTTACAACGCTCTTTTGTAGACCAGTTTCAGGTTCTTTAACATAACCTCCTTCGTAAGAATCTCTCTCAGTATTACCTCTAAACGTTGGTATTATATATCCTTGTTTGTGGGCCTGTATTGCAACAGCTCCTGTGACGATAGCAACTTTTCCTAAAGCTGCTTCAAAATTCGTACAACCTTTATAAGCAAGCAATCTTACAATTTGAAGGTATTTTAATTTTTCTTCGAGTTTAACAAGCAAATGTACATCTTGTATATTGTAGTCAACAAACGTCTTCCAATCCTTAATAGATAGCTCAGCTAGATTCGTTGCATTAAAAGCTAACTTGCCTTCACCTAATTCAAACTCTGAAATAAAGTTTAAGGAGTAAGATTCCCTCTCGCCAATGGAAAATGTTTTATAGATTTCCATGTAATCGATACAACTTACTCCGCTAATATACCAACGAACAGTTTCCTTTCCGAAAGAAGAATCTGTAAACAACTTCCTGCTTGTTACTCTACCACAAGGTGATAACTGGGAAATAAATTCTTCTCCAAAAATCTTTTTAAACCTGTTGATAATATACGGCAAGTCAAATTGAGCTGATGACCAACCACTAACGACATCCGGATAATCCTTTTTCCAAAAGTCTACAAACTTTAAAATTAAATCTTGCTCATCTTTGCAACAATAATAAACGCAACTTTTATCATTTGGTGTATAGTTTTCTTTTAATCCCCAAGTATGAGTAACCCGACTTAAAGAATCAAAAATAGTTATCAGGTTAATAGGATCTTTTGCTTTTTCAGGAACAGGAAACTCTCCAAATGAAGCAGTTTCAATGTCTAAGTAAAATATTTTTAACGGAAACTGAGCAAACTTAGAAGAATTGTTATCGTCTTTAAACGTATCGATCAAAAATTGTTGATCAGGAGCCAGGTTGTAAAAGATTCTATTCGTGTTGCTATTATCAATATATTTTTTTCGCTCAAAACTATTTCTAAAACCTTTTTTGCATAACGGAGTGCGGAAAATAGACTTAGCGTCAGTTGAATTCTCTTGTTCAATAAACAAATAGGGGTTAAAGGGAACTTCAGTATCTATTCTATCCCCATTTTGTGTCCAAGTTCTAAGTCGAACCACCCCTTCAAACGGGTTGTAAGTAGCATTTCTATACACAAATATACAATACTATTTTTGCTCTTAGAGTCAAGCTGATAAATATTTTCTTTCTTTTGATCCAAACGGAGTAAAATAAACTTCGTAGTGTTTCATTAGATTTTTTTCATCATCTAACCAAAAATTATCAGCATAAGATCTAGCTTTTTTACAATAATCTGCATAAGTGCTTTGATTTTTTGTTACTTTCTTAATGCAGTCAATAAATTCATCTCCATTAGAGTATTTCAAATCTGCATCTTTGTAAGTAACCATATCAGGACAGATACAAGGAATTCCTAAAGCTGCTGATTCTAAAAGTTTAATATTAGACTTGCATCGATTAAAAGTATTGTCTTGTAAAGCAGCAAATGTGACTTGAGTACCTGAGTTAGCTATTGTAGCTGGATAATCAGGTAGCTTAGTCCAATTAAAGAATTTAATATCCCCTCTTTCAATATACGGTTTTAGAGGAAGAGGGTGACAACCATAAAATCTCCATTCGAAGTCCTTTCGTGTTTTAATCACGCTGGATAAAATTTGAGCAAAATCATCTTGCTGGTTTGTACGATTTAATACATCTACGTGTGTTCCTGAAGCAAAAATTGAAATTACTGGTTTCTTTTTATTTTTTTCGAACTTTTTAACGAGATCTCCTAAATTATAAAATCGATCAAACCACCACTTCATTAGATAATTGGGAATTGCTGTTACATTTTTATTCCCAGTTTTACTGATCATATAATCTTTAAAGTATTCTGTAGTTACTGTAACTTCGTCCATATCGGAAATTATATCTATTATACTTTGTCGTATTTGAGGATCAGTAAAAGCGTCCCTGTTACGATTGTATAAAGGTATATCCTCAGAAAATACAACATCATCTACTTCATAGATTAATTTTAATTTCTTGTTATCTTGTTTTACTAACGATTTTAAAAAGCTGACAAATTGTCTTTGTATGGGTGTTGCTTGCCTTTGAAGTTTAACTGAAGAAACCGATTCGTAAAAACGGGGATCTAAAATCATTGCTGTAGATTCAGTTATAACCGCCTTTTCGTGCAGATTTAATAATAGGTTTGATGAGATGCAACGATAATATCCACATCCTCCATGATCTGCCAAATAATTTAAGGCTCTTTTAAGAGTTAATCCTGGAATTTGAGGCGAAGGTGTCTGGTTTGCATTAGCAGGAGCTAAAAACGTTTGCTGAGGAATACCAAATGGCAAACCTAGAGGTGAGCCAACTGTATTATACAGACTTTGATTAACTAAATTTAACATGTTTAATAATACCTATTCAAAATCTTTAGATATGTCTATACAGATTTAATAGAACTAATTCCATTTTCTTTAATAACAGTTATTGTATGATCGATTCCTGTTAACACATCACTGCCTCTGTGTGTAATAATGTAACACGATTCTTTATTTTCTTCGTACCGTTCTTTTAATATTTGCAGTGTCAACTGAACGCCTTTATCATCTAATGAAGAATCAATTAATTCGTCATAAAAAATTGTACTAAAATATACATCACCTTGCAGTCTTCTAATATCAGCGAATGCAAATAAACAAGCTAAGTCGATTCTTTTTCTCTCACCTCCTGAAAAGTTAAAGTAAGATTTTTTGTCTCCCTTTTCATCTATTATTTCTTCCTCAAAATATTCATTAAACTGACATAAACAGTTTGCTTCAAGTTTTTGTAGATAGAATGCTATTCTAGAATTAAGAATTTTTAAAATCTTTTTTACAATGAAAGATTTTATGCCTTCTTCGGACAATATAAATTTAACAGTTTCTAAAACGTTAAGATCGGTATTTAGGTTATTAAGTCTGTCTTTGCTGTTTTTAACTTCTTCTTTTAAGAATGTAATCTTTCCTTTGAGTTCATTATTTTGTTCTTTTTTTGCTATTGTTATCTCATCAGCAGTTTCTTGTAAAGAATTTTTAAGATGTTCAACGTTTATTTTTAAAGCTTTTTCTTCTGCGTGATTAGATTTACCTTCAAAAAGTTCTCGCTCTAATAATTGCTTTGCTCGTTTTAGATTGTTTCTTTGTTCTGTTATATTTGTGATAGTAGTATTAGTTTCAGCTATAGTTTTTTCGTGGTCTAGAATTGTTTTTGTGTGATTGCTAATTAGTGCTTCAATGTGGGCTGTATGCTCTTCAGAAAATTCTCTATTACAAGTAGGGCATAAGTCTTTGTTTCCCGAAAGCCTTTTGACTTGTTTTTGTTCTGAGTCTATAGCAGCTTGATTTTTATGTAGTAATTCTTTGTTGGTATTTATTTTCTTTTCTTCATTAAGAATTTTTTCTTCTAGAGTTGATATTTTGGTTTCTAGTATTTTAATATCCAGAATTTTAATACCTTTTAGGTTGTTTTGTATTTTTTCTAAATCATTTATAATTTTAGATTCTTTTTCTTTGAGTTTAGCCAAGCGTTCGCCCTTTCTCGTTTCATATGTTTCAAGCTGGTTGGTGTTGAACCTTAATTCCGTTTCCAATGTTTCTAGTTTTGAATAGGCTAATTCATAGTCTCTCTTCGAGATACTGTAATCATCTCTAATCTTTAGAAGCATTGAAGTAAAAACTTCTAAACCTAATACACTTTCAATAAATTTGCGCTTGTCAACTTTAGATAGAGCCATGAACGGTAAAGCATTGTTAATGCTCATAATTACAGAGTTTTGGAATACTGCTGAGGGAGATCTTATAATGCTTTGAATCAAGCTATTTGTTTTTGCGAGTGTTGATCTCGTAATATCTTCACCGTTTTTAAAGAGCTTACATTTAGTAGGATTTAATTTTCTAACAATTGTATATACGTCAGTAATGTTATCCTTTCTAACCTCTAATTCAATTTCAACAAAAGCAGGTTTTTTTGTTATACTGTTTTGTACAAAATCCTTGCTAATCTCTCTTAACGTCGTTCCGTATAAAGCATAATACAAAATTTCCGTTATTGCTGATTTACCAGCTCCGTTTTTAGAATCTTCTTTATCTAGATTTATACCAGTAATGGTATTTACTCCGTTCTTTAATTCAATACTAACTAAAGAGTCTCCAAACGATAGAAAATTTTTAGCTTTTAATTTTTTAAAAGTAATGAATCTCATATAATTCTTATATTATAGTCCAATTATGCTTTAATGTAGGGCGCGGAGTTGGTCTTGATAAAAATATTTTCTTTTGAGAAAGGTTTAATTGTTCTGCTAAGTTAGCAAAGCAGCTGTCTATTAATACTAAAGCTGTAGCTCTAGTCAAAATGTTAATCCAATCAAATACACTTTTTGTTATAGGTTTGATTTCTATTATAGGCATGTTATTAGTATTTTCAAGCTGAATTTTTCGGGAGTAGTCAGAACCTTGCCAATGAGCTATAATATAATCTTTTGTGAAAAGTTTTTGAGGATATACTTGATACAATAAATTTTCGTCGACTGAGCTTGAATTATACTGCAGGTTCCATTTTTCTTCAAATGGCACTTGAGCTATTTCGTATTTCAATTCATCAAAAAGTAAAGAATTTTCCTGGAATAATGTTGTGTTGCGACCTTCCCAAGAACCTGGCAAACAAAAACTCAAATCGATAACAGTATTACACCATTCTTGTTCATTGCAGACTTTTCTTGCAATTCCGCAATGCAAATAATCTATAGGTATAAACTTAACATAATCAATGTAAGCAACAAAATTATGAATTATGTTTTTGTCAATAGGCCAAATAATTTCATAGCCCTTATCGAAATAATATTTTGCAATTGGCAAACAAATTATTATATCTCCAACTTTCCCTGGTTGAATAATTCCTAAACGGTTAAATTTATTCATTTTTGATGTGCGGTTTTAATTTGTTTGATGAAGTCTACTTCTTTAGGATTAAAGTCTAAGAATTTACCATAATCTTGTCTTTTTAAAAAAGTATTATTCGAAATACTTCCCCATATAGCCTCCTGGTCTATATAATATTTGTTAGTTTGAGTTTCGTTGAACAAGTAGCATTCGTCTCTTTGGAATGCAGGACTAGGATGTTTAATATGATATATTAGTCGTTCGTTGCTAACGTGTATATCCGAATAAGTG
>CALBDR010000513.1 GCA_937927525.1 uncultured Candidatus Melainabacteria bacterium | reverse complement strand
ACCAATACCTTTGATTAGACCATGAGCATTACCACTATATTGTTTTTTAACGCCCTCTATTGCAAAAGAATAATCTTTATCTAAAACAGTGTCATCGAAAAGGATAAAACCATTTGATACCTGTTTCAGACTTTTACTCGCTGTCTTCCATATTACTTTGGGGGTAACATGTCTAGATTTTAACAGCCTTGTGACTTTATCATGACTAAGTCCAGGAACATGATCTGTGAAATATGTAATTGTATAGTTAGTTTGTGTACTTAGTAAAAATTGACAGTAACTCTTTATTGATGGTGAAACCATTGCTATTAAAAGCAAAACATTTAAACTTGAATTTGGCCAATGAATTTTATTTAATCTTCAGGCTAGGGATTTGTCACGTTGCGTAAGTCCTAAATATAATAGAAGATATAAATTTACTAAATTTTCAAATAAAATCAGCCGAAGATAAAATCAACAATAAAAATAAAGGCTTAGCTTTCAATGCAAAAAAAGCTCTTATTACTTTTACAGGTATTGGTTTATTAACGACTGGTGACCTTGCAGCATTTGATCCAGCTGGGAAAATAGATGCTCCATGGAACCCGCTCGATATGACTCCTACTAGTCCAGGTTTGGTTGAGGGTAGTTCTAGTGTGATTTTAGATAAAATAGGTAGTTTTAAAAGTAGTCAAAACCCAGACAAATCTACTTCAGGTATTCAAAATAACTATTTAGCCTAAGTTTAAATCAACATCCAACAAAGCACTGATTTTATTACAAAAAATAGAAAATACGGCGCATTTTCAAAAAAAATCTATAGAATACGTGGTAAAATGAGTTTGTGTATTCTAGAAGTCTTAAATTATCTTTGCAAAAGAGCTTCTTTCTCTTCGGACCACGCCAAGTTGGCAAAACTACATTAATTCAAGAAATTATCTCTCAAGAAGAATCAATTTTTTATAATTTTTTACTTTCTGAGATCTTCAATAAATTTGCTGCTGACCCTAAGTTATTCAGAGAAGAGGTTCTGGCACGTGATAAAAAACATAGATTCATCATCGTAGACGAAGTTCAAAGAATACCAGACTTGCTAAATGAAATTCATTTCTTGATAGAACAAGACAAATCTTTAATATTTATTCTAAGTGGTTCCTCAGCAAGAAAACTTAAACGCAATCAAGCCAATTTACTTGGTGGAAGAGCTTTAAGTTATAAATTATTTCCCCTTACACACCAAGAACTTGGTGAAGATTTTAATTTAAAGAAAGCCCTGAATTATGGAACCTTGCCAGATATTTATAAGGAGCAAGACAAAAACTTAAAAATAGAAAGCCTATACTCATATGTTGAAACCTATTTAGAAGAAGAAATTAAGGCTGAAGCTGTGGTTAGACAGGTTGGAGGTTTCATTCGCTTTCTAAAATTTGCGGCATATGAAAATGGCAACACCTTAAACTACTCTAATATTGCTAGGGAAACTGCAAATAAAGCCCATATTATCAAAGAATATTTTCAGATTTTAGAAGATACATTAATTGGATTTTGGCTATTAGCCTACGATAAGTCAACCCGCACACGCTTAATAAAACATCCAAAATTTTATTTCTTTGATACAGGTGTCCAGAGAGCCATCTGCGGGCAACTTGAGCTTGAGCTACAAGAAGGCACCAAAGAATATGGACATGCTTTTGAACATTTTATCGTGAAGGAAATTTTAAATATTGCAAATTACAGAAGAAAAAAATATACTTTTTCATATTTTCGTACCGAAAATGGAGCAGAAGTTGACTTGATTATCGAAACTCCGCAAAAAAAGATCTGGGCTATAGAAATCAAATCCAGCACTCGACCAAGCCTAAGTAGCCTTAAGGGCTTAAAATCTTTTGCTAAAATCTGCAATGAAGCAGAATTAATTTGTGCCTGTCAGTCAGAGAGGGAGTTTCAATATGGGAACATCAAAGTAACGCCTTGGAAAAAGCTTTTTGTGCTGCTAGATTTAACTGATATTCCTCAAAATAACTAAGCGCATAGTTTTTTCAGCAAATGCGAAATTAAATAAAACCGGAATTTAATACCTCGACGCAAATTCCCCACCCAACTCGAATTAGATTCCCCAGTGAACTCGAAGTAGATTCCTCAACAAAAAGTAA
>CALBDR010000512.1 GCA_937927525.1 uncultured Candidatus Melainabacteria bacterium | reverse complement strand
TCCTATAAAGGGGAACCAGATTATGGTGCTAAGTATGTTGAAGGCACTCTGTCCATTTGCAACTAATCTAGCGACATCCGAATTTGGGGAGATCTGTTTAATCAGTTCTATGAACTGTGGAATCCAGAAGGCAAACACAAGAATCCCACCTAAGTTAAAGATTACATGAGCTGCAGCAACTCTTTTTCCAGAGATATTTGATTTAAGTGCGGCTAAAATAGCTGTTATACAGGTACCTAAGTTAGCTCCTAAGACTACTGGCATCGCAGCTTCTATACTGATAATGTTTTGGGAAGCCATACCTATGACTATTCCTATCGTGGCGCTGCTTGATTGAATGAGGGCAGTAAAGACTGCTCCTATGAAAATCCCCCAAGCGACATTCTCTAAACTTTGGATTAGATCCATGAAGTACTGAGACTCTCTGAAGATAGACATGGCATTTGACATAGTCTTTAGACCTAAAAACAGAAGTCCAAGTCCGAGAACTATTCCACCTATATTCTTATTCTTAGTTTTAGTGGCTATGGTTTGATAGAGAAAGCCAGCGAAAATTAATAGATAGCACCATTTACTGACTTTAAATGCGACGATTTGTCCAGTTATAGTGGTACCAATATTAGCTCCCATGAGTACAGCTATACTCCTCTCAAAGCTTAGAAGCTGGGAGTGAACGAATGAAACGAGTATGGATGTGGTTGCGCTGCTACTCTGAATTAAAACTGTTACTAAGGTTCCTACTAAAACCCCGATGAATTTGTTTGCAGTAGCTTTTTCTAAAATTAACTTAAGAGTTTCACCAGCGCTTCTTTTTAGATAAGTGCTCATGTAATCTAAGCCGATTAAGAATATTGCCAGCCCACCAAGGGTATTGATGAAGGGCATTACACTAGAAATTCCTGAGTTACTTAGCATTTTCTTTTAGCCTAAACTACTTGTCGTTAATTTAGAGAAGGCTTCAAAATCGTAATTATAATAGATTTCCTTATCGCTGGAGCTTAAATACTTATAATGTCCAGCACTTGCGATCATGGCTGCGTTATCAGTGCAATATTTAAGGTCTGGCATAACAATCTTAATGTTTATTTCATTAAATATTTTTCGGATTCTTGAATTCGCAGCAACTCCACCTGCAATAATTACCTGATTTATATCTGAATTTTCTAGTGCTGATTCTATTTTTCTTTTTAGAACCTGGGCTACACAGTCTTGAAATGCAAAAGCAATTTCAGTTTTATTTTCTTGCCATTCAGATTCATCGAGCTTTTCTTTTAAACGTAAAACTGAAGTTTTCAAACCAGAAAAGCTAAATTTTAATTCTTTTACTTTAGGGATTGGGAATTTATATTTGCCTTTATAAACACTTTCCTTGAAATTGAACTCTTGAGCTAGCTTATCTAGCTCTGGTCCACCTGGGTATGGTAAATCTAATAATCTTGCAACTTTATCGAATGCTTCTCCTGCTGCATCATCTATAGTTTCTCCAATAATTCCCATATCGTTATAGTTATTAACTTGTATGATTTGGGTGTGTCCACCACTTGCAAGTAAACAAATAAAAGGTGGTTCTATGTCAGAGTCTAAAAAATTAGCACAAATGTGCCCCATTAAATGATTCACTGGTATCAGCGGTTTGTTATGAACCCAAGCAAGGGTTTTTGCGACATTCATTCCTACTAGTAAAGAACCGATTAAACCTGGTCCATGAGTGACAGCTATCGCATCAATATCACTTAGTGACAGTTTTACGTCAGTTAGAGTTCTTTCAATAACTTTATTTATTTTTTTGTAGTGGAGTCTAGAAGCGAATTCTGGGATCACACCTCCCCAGTCTTTATGATCTTCTATTTGGCTGTGGAGGTAATTGCTGATAACTTCCCTGCCGTCTTTTACTACGGCAGCAGCACTTTCATCACAGCTGCTCTCTATTCCTAGAATTAACACCCAGTTAATTTTAGCTAAATGCTAGAATTTTCACAGAAATTATGGCAGATAAGACTTTAAAACTTTGTAGTTGGAATGTAAATGGAATTCGAGCTGTAGCGAAGAAAGGCTTCCATGACTGGCTTGAAGCTTCTGACTGTGATGTGCTTTGCTTCCAAGAAACTAAGGCTCAGCCTGAACAGTTAGGTGAAGATCTCACTAAGTTTAATAAGTATCCAGTTACTCATTTTAATAGTGCGGAGCGTAAAGGTTACTCTGGAGTAGCGAGTTTTTTTTCAGAGAACTTGAAACCAGAAGAAATAGTAAATGGTTTTAACCCAGAATTTTCAGCTAAAGTGGCTGAGAAGTTAAATATGGACAAAGCTTTAATCGAAGCTTTTAATGCAGAAGGGCGAGTGATTCATAGTAAGCATAAGCTTAGTGGGGATTTTAGCTTTAGTCTTTTTAATATTTATTTCCCGAATGGTGGCGCTAGTGATGAAAGATATCAATTCAAGCTTCGTTTCTATGATTTCTTTCTAGAGTACCTAAAAGAGTTCGGGCAGCTTCAGCCCAATATTATTGTTACTGGGGATTACAATACAGCTCATAATGAGATAGATTTAGCTCGCCCTAAGGACAACACTAAAACCTCTGGCTTCATAAGGGAAGAGCGTGATTACCTAGACCAATTAGTAGAAATGGGTTTCACTGATACTTTCAGGCACTTTCATAAAGATG
>CALBDR010000511.1 GCA_937927525.1 uncultured Candidatus Melainabacteria bacterium | reverse complement strand
TCACCACAGTTCATATACGTGTCTTTGATCTTTGGAGAGTGAGTATGACCTGTGATACAACTGTCATACTTCTTAGCTTTTAGATACTTTGCGATCACTCGTTCAGTACCAAGAACTTTGTACATCTTATCTGTAAACGAATTGTTTTCTTCTTTGTGAGGAATGTAATCCCAGATGTGAGCACAGAAGTTGATCACCGGTGTTGGGATCTTCATTGTTAGGTCAAAGTAGTCCCCGTGAGTAACGTAATAACGCTTGCCGGAAACGCCAATGTAGTCGAAAGAATCCAAGATCTGACACCGACCAAATTGGAAGTCATATCGAAAAAAAGGACGTATAAACTCATCATGGTTACCAGCGATATAATAAACATTAGATGACTCCGATATTTTGAGGATTCTTCTTAAGACTTCTGTTTGAGTCTTTGTCCAATAATGACGGCGGCGAAGAGCCCAACCGTCAATAATGTCACCAACTAAGAATAAGTTCTCTGCTTCAAAAGACTTAAGAAACTCTAGTAGCTTCTTCGCCTTACACGCTTTCGTCCCGAGGTGCGTGTCCGAGATGAAGACGGATCGATAAGTGGCTTTTGCTTCAGACATTTTACATTGTTCGGTTGAATCTGTAATAGCATCACCTTATCGAAATCAGACTGCTTGTCATAATCACGCTCGGCGACTCGCATATCTTTGTAATCCCATGTATGTATCTGATCACCTTTCTGATACAACACTCTATAAGGATACTCGACACCTCTCATAGACCAAACATCCGAGCTACAGTCTTGCTGTCGTGATAGAACTCACCACCACGTTGAATGTAATCAGCACACTGCTCAAAATAGAATGCAGCATCCTCTTCACCTTTGTCTTCTAGCAACTGTTGTCCTTGCTTGAAGAACTTAAGTAATCCTTCATCAGTTACCGAGCTCATAGAATCCCGTAGCGTAGCGGTCTTCATTTTCCCTGGTCGTTGGTTGCTCATTTTCAAAAGCTCTCCTTACTGATTCTGTAAATTCATCTTTGTTAAACTCTTTTTGCTTGAGACATTGCTCAAACGTATCGAACAGAGTTTCAAACTTGATCTGATACAACTTCTCAAGTCCAATCAGTATATTACCCAATTCATCTTCAGTCAACGCTTGTTTGTCTAAATGATATGTGTAGATTGCTTTGATGTCATCTGTGACATTCCAGCACTGCATAATCTCTTGTTCTAAATCAAATCGTGTTTTCATAAACTATACTCTCTTGCAAACGCTTGTGCGTGGATCGCTTGTTCAAACAAGAACGTGTGTTCGTACACATCCGTCCATGTTACCATATTCCATTCTTCTTTCTCACAAAAATTCTTACACCATTGAATCGCATCACGTTCCTTGTCACTGTGGACTTGAACATCAAAACATCTAGGTTTCCACTTTTGCTTGTACTCGAATATCTCCTGCGGTGTCATCTTCATCTACTTTTTTCCAAACATTATCAGATAGGATCTTAAACGCTCCTACGAACTCTTTATTCTTCATATAACTCTCACCCCACTCTTCTGGTGAAACCATACTAATAAAGTCATGACCATCATTATACAGATAATACGTGTTTCCGATCAACGGTTTGAAACGAATATCTGCATTGAGTAAACGATCATTATATTGTGCTTCTTCCATCAGCTTGTTATACTCTTGTTCCAACTCTTGATACTTGGCATGAAACCTATGACCAGCTTCAGCAGCCATTCCTTTCTTGTAACCCTTTACATCAGGCAAAGTGATAGCTGGGGCACTTACGTTTGTTCCGTAAGCCATCCCCAGCGGGTTGTCAGCAACCTTATCAGGCTTACGCCGTTTCAAGGTAGGCATACTCTTCGTATGGAAGAGGCTCGCAGTCATCTGGAAGACCTTTCTTCCACTCAGCAGCAAGAGCCTCAGCTTCCTTCTCGAGCTCATACTGCTCGTTGAGCTGACGACAAATATTGTCGTACGTACGCTCCATGTCTTCGATAGACATCTCGTCCCACTCAAGACGTAGACGACAACCGTAAAGGTCCTTAGACGCATCGCTGATCCCATTGATCAGCTGATTACGCTTGAAGTCCTCAACAGTGAAGACACCGATGTCGTACCAATACGACATATCGTCGGTGTACTTAGACATCCACAGACCAGGCTCCTGCTCCATCATCAGGTCAGCCTTAGCATTCAAACTCTCAATGTGTTGTAATAAAGTCATTATACAGTCTCCTCAACATTCAATTTTTCAAATCCGATCGGCGCTACAACGTAGATCTCATCATCTTCATCAACAATGATATCACCAACGCTTAAGCTGTGTGGATTACCAACTCGAGTAATCTGCTCTGCAGGACCGATGTTACCAACGCGATACATATCATCCAAGTCATTAGCGTCGATGAAAGCCACAAGCTCATAAAGACCTTCTTGGTACCAAGTAGCAATCAACTCTGCAGTCACAGCATTACCAACGCCGTACATGAAAGTACAAACGTTACAGCCATACTCGGGATTTGTGAGATCTTTCTGATCGGTGATTTGATAAATGCTGAACTTTTTCATAACTAACTCCTTAACTCCATGACTTCATTATCCATGAATCAGAGAAGAGTACAACACTTTTTCAATATTTTTTTGAGAAAAAAACTTGTTAT
>CALBDR010000510.1 GCA_937927525.1 uncultured Candidatus Melainabacteria bacterium | reverse complement strand
AGTTATTCTTCAGAAGGGTTTTTAGGGGTCATTTTTCCTCAATATGCATTTTTAGAGGGCAATTTTAGCATGGTAACAAAAGCTTCTCGAGCCTTTAAATAAATTTAGCTTCTCATCGTTTCAGGTGAAACAGTAGCTTTATCTTCATAGTTAACGTTGTTAATTACTCTAGAGGAATAGTTTCCGAATAGATAAGTCCAAATCCAGTCAAAGAGAACAACTGCTCTGTTTCTAAAACCGATTAAAAGTAGCAGGTGCACTAATCCCCATAGTATCCATGCAGCAGAACCTTTTAAGTGAAACATCGGTAATTCAGCTACTGCAGCACGTTTGCCGATGATAGCCATAGTACCCAAATCATCATATTTAAATGGCTTTAAGCTAGACTTATCTTTTCCAGCACAAAGCTTTCTTAGTGTTCTACCTAAATAGATTCCTTGTTGCTTAGCTACTGACCCTAATCCAGGAAGAGGTCTTTCATCTTGCATAAATTCAGCTGTATCACCAAGAACAAAAACTTTATCATCATCGTGAAGATTTAAGTATTCATCGACTTGGATTTTGTTTCCTCGAGCGGGTTTTTCGATATTAAGTAGCTTAACAGCACCGACTCCACGAACCCCAGCAGCCCAAATAATAGTATTCGCATGAATAGTTCCCTCAGAGGTTTTAACGACATTCGGTTGAATGTCTTTTACCATAGTGTTTAGTTTTACTTGGATGCCGAGTTGATGAAGTGCTCTTAATGAGTAGTCTGATAAATAAGTAGAGAAAGGACCTAAAGGTCTATCTGCAGCTTCAATTAAATATACTGTTATATCCTCAAAGTTAATAGCTTTCTCTTCTTCTGCGAATTGCTTAGCAATTTCAGAAATAATACCAGCCATCTCTACCCCTGTAGGACCTGCTCCTACTATAGCAAAGCTAAGCATTTTCTTTCTAGCTTCTTTATCGTGAGTGATAAGAGAACTTTCTAACTGTGTTTGGATGTGGTTTTTTAACCTTAGTGCACCACCTAAAGTCTTCAGAGTGAAGACATCTTTTTGCCAGTGGTCATTGCCGAAGAAGTTATAAGTGCTCCCTGTCGCGATTACTAAATAGTCGTAATCGTATTCGTTATAGTCAGTGAAAACTCTTTGACTTGATCTATCTATATTCTGAACTTCTTCCATTCTTACTGTTATGTTGTCGCTCTCAGCGAAAACTAATCTAAGTGGAATAGCTACGTTTTCTGGGGATAAAATGCCTGCAGCTACTTGATAAAGTAGGGGTTGAAATAAATGATGATTTTGTTTGTCAATTAATAAAACATCAACATCATAATTAGCAAGTTTTCTAGTGGCAAAAATACCACCAAAACCACCACCGATAATAATTACTCGTTTTCTGTGAGACATTACTTTTGCAATCTTAACCCCTTGGGATGAGAATTGTTTAAAAACAATAAAATTTTAAGTATTTAGATTAAAAACAATCCCAAATAAATTGATTGACTTTAGCATGAGCTGTATTTTTTTTACGCGCTAAATAAACTAGCAATTTCTCGGTGGGCTCTATTTCATTTAATTCATAAAGTCTACAGGAACGTAGTTCCTTTCTGACTTCAAAGTGAGGGAGCCTACCCCAGCCCATACCATTTAAAATTAATTCTTTTTTACTCTGCAAATCAGAGACAAACCATTTACTATTTTTTGAATAGAGTCCAGCTGTTGCGCCATGAGCAAGACTACTTCTTAAAACTATTTGTGGGTATTTTTTTAATTTCTCTAAACTTTTCTTTTTTAAATTTAAAAATGGATGATTACTAGCTATTAAAAGTGGCATCTCTGTTCTAAAGATTCTTTTATACTCAAGTTCTTTATCGTTGGTTTTAGTTTCGACAAAAGCAATATCTGACTTGTTTTCAAGTAGTAACTGTTCTCCGCTTAAGACTTCTCTTTCAAGAAAAATATGGGTTTTGGGGAATTCTTTGTTAACTTCTTTAATAACTGGGCTAAGTTTGTTAAGTGGAAACATAATCGATGAGCTAATTTTGATGTGTGATTCAATATTCTCCCCAAGTAATTTAATGAAATCTTCTAGGCTATCTTGCAGTATACAAATCTCTTCTGCTCTTTCTATAAGCATTTTTGCTTTATTCGTGAGCTGAGCTTTAAAGGTATTTTTCTCAATCAAATCAAAGCCAATCTTTGCTTCAAGGTTTTTAATATTGCGGCTAATGCCAGATTTAGCGAGGAAAAGGCTTTCAGCCGCCGCACTTATACTGCCTTCATCTTCGATTGTTTTAAGCATTTCTATTTGCTCAATATCAAGAACCATGAGTACATTTTAGCAACTTGTTCGAAAAAGTGAACAAGTTATCCGTAAACTCGTAACAATAGTGTGAACAAGTTTGGGTATTATAAAAATATAGCAAAAAACATAGTGTAAGATTTTAAAAAGGAGAAAATAAAATGGGCACACTAATAGACGGAAAATGGCAAGTAGATCACGTAAATTCATCAGTTAAGGATGGTGAATTTAAAAGACAAAATTCAGTATTTAGAAACAAAATTGAGAATAAAGAGGGTGCAAAGCACCCAGCAGTAAAGGATAGGTATCATTTATATGTTTCTTACGCTTGCCCATGGGCACATAGAACTCTTATTGTCAGAGCACTTAAGGGACTCGAAGATATTATTCCAGTGTCTATTGTAAGCCCAAGAATGATGGAGAATGGTTGGAGCTTTATCGATGAATACCCTGATATGATAGAAGATTCTGTAAATTCAGCCAACTTTATTCGTGACCTTTATATAAAAGCTGACCCTAAAGTAAATGGTAAGGCGACAGTTCCTGTGCTTTGGGATAAAGTAGAAGAAACTATAGTTAGTAATGAATCGGCAGAAATTATTCGTTTCTTAAACACTGAATTTGACCACATAACTGGAAATGATCTGGATTTGTATCCAGAAGATTTAAGAGCAGAAATCGATGAACTTAATGAATATATTTACCCAAATATAAATAATGGAGTTTATAGATCAGGCTTTGCTACTACTCAGGAAGCTTACGACAAGGCAGTGAGAGAACTGTTTTCAGCTCTAGATAAAATCGATGCAAGATTAGAAACTAAAGATTTTCTTGTTGGTGATAGATTAACAGAAGCTGATATAAGACTTTTCACTACTTTAGTTCGCTTTGATCTGGTTTATTACAGCCACTTTAAGTGTAATTTAAAGATGTTAAAGGAGTATACGAACCTACAAAGATATACTAAGGCTCTATATAATCATGAATTAATTAAGCCTACAGTGAATTTAGGTCATATTAAAACTCATTACTATTACAGCCAAAGGTCTATTAACCCTACTGGGGTGGTGCCTTTAGGACCTGAACTGGATTTCTAAGGAGTTATTTATGAATACTATGAATCAAAATATTGAAAAGATAATCAGAGCCTCAGATAGAGGCTCTGCTAAAACTTCATGGTTAAATAGTTTGCATACTTTTTCTTTTGCTGATTATTATGACCCTGACAATAAAGGTTTTAAGAATTTAAGGGTTTTAAATGATGATTTCCTAGCTGCTGAGTCTGGCTTTGACTTGCACCCTCATTTTAATATGGAAATTCTTACTTACGTACTTGAAGGTGCATTAAGTCACTTTGATACTTTAGGGAATTCAGGAATTATTAAAGCTGGTGAATTTCAATTAATTTCTGGTGGTGAAGGACTAATGCATAGTGAGCATAATAAAACAAAGTCTATGACAAGATTTTTGCAGATATGGATTAAACCTAATGCTAAAGGTGGTGAACCTTCTTATCAACAATCATCTATTAATGATTTAGAAGCAGACAATATGGGACTTTTAACTGTTAGTTCAGCGATGACCCCTTATTTGAATTTAAAATCTAATGTTGAGGTGAAATTAGGAACTTATAGTGAAGCTAAAAATATAAGCTTAACTGATTATGGGGAAAGAGCTGCTTATATTCATGTTATTTCTGGTGGCTTGCAATTAAAGTTTTCTGAGGATGAAGAAGTTCTAGAGCTTAATGAAGCAGATGGTATGGCACTGAATGATATTACTGAACTTAGTTTGATTAATGATGAGGCTCTGGAATATTTACTCTTTCTTTTGTAAGTTATATTAATTATTTCTAATTATTATGTAAAAAGTCGTTAAATGAAGAGTTAGAAAACACTAAATGTGGAATTAATATATAACCTAACTTAATTGATCTAGGTTTTTTAGGTTAGAAGTATTTGATGGATACACACTCATTACTACATGCTATTGGATGGACCTTATTTGCAGCGGGTATTGCTCAGTATGTGGCGTGGAAACTAAATGTTCCATCTATTATCTTTTTAATTATTGCTGGTGTAATATTAGGGCCTGTTTCTGGTGTTATAGATGTTGATAAAGTTTTCGGACACGCTTTAAATGCAATTATTGAACTTACTGTTGTCATACTTCTTTTTGAAGGTGGTTTAAATCTTAAATTTCATGAGTTAAAAGGTGCTTCATTCGGGGTTAAACGTTTAATTTCTTTAGGAGTTCTCGTAAATGCTGCAATTTGCTCTTTCTGTGCTCATGAAATTGGTGGTTTGAGTTGGGAGATAAGCTGGATTATCGCTTCTATATTAGTGGTTACTGGTCCGACAGCGATTATTCCTGTTTTAAGACAGATTAATGTCGATCCGAAGATTAAAAAGTATTTAAAATGGGAAGCGATTATTAATGACCCAATCGGTGTCTTAATGACTATGATCAGTTATCAGTATCTAGTTTATGCTGAAGGTGGTTCTTCATATACTATAATTCTTTGGTCAATATTCAAAGCCGTAGGTTTCTCCATCCTAGTAACTGCCATTATCGGTAGTTTTATTAAATATGTTTTCGATAAGACTCAGTATCCTGATTTCTTGAAAATCCCTACGGTTTTATCAGTGATTTTGTTAATTTTTATTGTATCTAGAGAAGTGCAGGAAGGTTCAGGCTTACTTGCGGTAACATTCCTAGGAATCTATTTTACGAATAATGAGATGTTAGTTTTCTCTGAATTGAGAAAATTTAAAGAATCCATTAGTGTTTTTACTGTTTCTATTTTATTTATATTACTTTCAGCGAATATGGACTTTAAGATTATTAATGCTTTAAATTTCAGACACTTTTTATTCATAGCAGCAGTAGTTTTAGTAGTTCGTGTCATAGCAATTTTCATATCGACTATAAAAAGTGATATGAGTTGGCGTGAATCTTTACTTGTGGGCTGGTTTGGTCCTAGGGGGATAGTCGCTGCATCGATAGCAGGTATTATAGGTTTGAGATTAGAAGAGGTGGGATTTGATGAAGCTAAATATATTCTACCGATAGTATTCCTTGTGGTTTTCGCTACGGTAATTATTCACGGTATTAGTTTTAAATATGTGGCTGAACTTTTGGGTATTCAGATTAAAGATGGTAAAGGCTTAGTTATAGTTGGTTCATCACGTTGGGCGACAGAGTTTGCTAAAACTTTAGGTGATCTTGGAATTAAAGTTTTAATCGTAGATTCGAATTGGTATAAGCTAAAGCGTCCTCGTCAGCAAGGTATCAAAGTACACTATGGTGAAATAGTCTTAGATATTGAGACTGGGCAGTTAGATTTAAGTGACTATGGTTACTTGTTTACTGCTACTGATAACAATGCTTATAATGCTTATGTTTGTGGTTCACTCGGTGAAGATTTCGGGAAGAACAATATTTTCCAGTTGCCATTAATGGAAACAGAAAAGAGTAGAATAGAAACACTTTCGAAGAGTTTTGGAGGACAGCTTTTAGCTGATAAAGATCTTTTTTATGAAAATATAAAACAAAGAATCTTTTATGGTTGGGGTTTTAAAGCGACTCAGCTCTCTAAGAAATTCAAGTTCGAGGATTTTCAGAAAATTGGTGAGAAGTTTGGTGCTACTCATTTACTTACTGTTCATAAGGATAAATCTTTAGATTTCATTACTGATTTGAAAACTGCTAAACCTAAGTCTGATGATATTATAGTTAGCTTTACAAATAGAGCACTTGATAATATTTATGGTAAAGAAAAATTATCTGCTAAGCTTAATTTAGTAAAGTTAAAGCCAGTAGATTAAATGCCTTTCTTAGTTTTAATATTTTTTATTTCTTTATTCATTAATGTTAGCTTGCTTATGGCAAAGGAGATTGCTCCTATACGTTTAACTGATGATTTATTATTTGAAGAATCATTAATTTTAGAGAAGCCTAAAATAGATAATTCTGACAAAAAGAAACATCAAAGAAATGGAGAGTTTAATAATCTAGGTCTAAAGAAAAAAGTAGGAATTATAGATGCGGAATTTAGAGTTGCACCGCTTCAGCAGCAAGCACAATTTGGGGCAAATATAGATTTAATCAAGGTTAACGAAGATTATCAAAAAGAAAAATATCTACGTTTACAGTGCAAGACTAATCCCGATAGATGTGAGGAGTTGAATCAATTTTTAATTGAGAAAAAATATAAAGATGAAGTTATGCCACAAATTCGCTCTTTATATAAAAGCTTAAAAAGAGCACCTAAGTTTCTTTACTCAACTATTAAAGAAGAATTTCAGAATGTAGAAGATCATGATCAGTAAGGGCTTTAGGGATCTTTTGAGCTTTAGTCGATTCTAAGTCTCTATTTGAAAGGGTTATATCAAGCTCTTCCGGATGGTAGCCTAAATAGGCTTCTGTTGCTTTAAAGTTAGAATTACCAGTTATGAAGTTAGCTATTCCAGTTAGACTATTAATTAATTTAGTCTCAGATCTAGTGATTTTTTTATAATCTGGTGCCACGATGTACCAGTTCTTATTCCCTTCGATTACTGCATGTCCGTTAGTTTCTGCACTAGGGGTTTTTTCTTTATCTTTAAACGTAGTGACATTTACTTTTTCATCTTGAAACAGATTTTCGAGTAAGTCTTTTATATGATCTTTAGTAGCTTCTTAAAAGAAAAAGACTCTTTGCTCATCATTATCTACTTGCTTCAGTTTAATTATTTGTTCTAGATGAGCTATAAGCTGGCTACTTCGGTCTTGATATTGAGGTCCGCCTAAATTAAGACTGACAAATTCTAATTTTTTGCGTTTTGACTTTGGGTTTGCCCGGTTTAATTTGATTTCTCTATGCTCAGTGCTAAGTTGGTTTCTAGGAGTATCTGGTTGTACTTTTTCCTCAGAATTAAGCATAAAAGTATTAACGAACATGAAGATAATATGACTTTTCGAATCGGTAATTAGGATGAAATATCGACAATCTAAAGGGCAATTCCCTAATTTATATTTAATCTAAGTTCGAATATCCTCACTTAGATTAGATATCTTTCATGTTCACTCTTCTACACTTCTTAACTTTTTCTTAATTTAGTCTGGCTAAATTTTATAAAAACTTTATAATATAGTTAGCTATGGACTCTTTTATTACCTTAAAAGGAAGAATAGTAAAAGATATCAGGCTCTCTAAACTTAAAGTTGCCGAAGAACGGGACTCTGAGGACGGTGAGCTTATTTTATTTCCTCTACAGGTTGACTTAAACATCGATGAAAGAATACATCAGTCAATTTATTATGTATTTTTTGATAAGTCGGTTTCGACTTTGAAAAATTTAAAAGCTGGAGCGGTGATAGAGATTGAGGGTATCCCTTTTTTAAAGAATTTGAAGAATAAATATTTGGTTTGTGTTAAGGGCACTGGGTTTAAGTTCTTTATATAGTCATACGAAACTATGTGCTTTTAACTGCTTTTTAACTTCATTGGTAAAAAATATAAATATTATGGTTGGTGACGGCTTAAATATTGATGGAATTGGTTTTAGTGGTAAGAAAATTCATCTGGACCTGAAGATATTGATGCCAGGGAAGTCACTGTGTTATTGGCTAAAAAAGAACCTTCTGCAATGACTTATGAGGAGAAGCAACAAGTTGTAAAATTTATAGTAGATAAAGTTAATGATGATGTAAAGCAAGATTTAATAGAACATGGACATATTAGTGAATATCCAGGAAGTTCTGTCTTTGGTAATATCGTATCAAATATTAATGACAATTCTAAAGCATGGAAATGTGAAGATTGTGCTCCTTATTTAGCAACTAAGATAGAAGAAGAGTTAAATAAATATGGTTTAAATGAAGATGCCGGAATAAGAGTTGGACTTGGGTATGAAAACTGGTCTGGTGAGGAATTAGGCCATTCTGTTGCTTTAGTTCACATAGAAAAAGATAGGGGTGATTTTTCACCTGAAATTAATAAAGGATTCAACAAATATAATTAAATGAAATTAATTTGCAGGGGTGACTGTTATGGTCACTGTTGCATTTTCAACTGTTCCAGTATTTAAACGATAAATACATTAAAATATAATGAGAAGAGAGATGCGTGCATCAAATATCGTTGCTGGTTTTTGTTCGATTCTCACGACCTTTATGGTTGGTGTTCCGATCGTTCAAAATTATTTGGAAAAAGACAAAATTAAGCTTGAAGTTAATCTACTGGGTGTTGAAAAAAAACTTAATGATAATCTGTATCACTATTCCATTAATTTAACTAATAACTATTCATATAGTGGTCAGTTTGGGATTGAGATGTGTAATATGGGTACGAGCTTAAATTGTGAATTTACTGATTTAATTAAACATATCCGCTCTCAGGAAAAATCTTTGAAAAATAAAATGCTTGAATATTGGAAAAAGAAAGCTTGTGACGATACGGGATGTTTTTATTTAGCTAGATTGAATCCAAAAGAAACTAGTAATTGGGAGCTTACACTTCCAGAATCCATGACAAAAAAACTTTTTTTAAAAGTTAGAAAAAAGATGGGTTTTGAAACACCTATTGTAGAAATTGTAGGCAAAGGTACCCAAACATATTTTTTAGATATGAGCTCAGCTAGAGATGATAGGAAAAAATATATATGATAAACGAAAAACCTTTCTCTCCATCGTGTGAAAGAAATAAAGAAGCAATTTTAGAGATTTTAAAATTATATATTAAAGATGAACCTAGTAAATTACTAGAAATAGGTTCTGGTACTGGTCAGCATGCTGTTTATTTATCTCGTTTTTTTCCTAAGTTAGAGTGGTATTGCTCTGATCTTAAAGATAAGCACTCTGGGATTGAAATCTGGCTTGAAGATGAGATTAATGAACGTGAGCAGAACCTTATGGAAAAGAATCTTCAAGAAATATATTCCTATGAAGTTTTAAAAGATTCTTTTCCAGGTGGGGATTTTAATTATTTGTTTACCGCTAATACTTTTCATATAATGTCTTTGCAGCATGTACTTCATTTAATTAAAGATGCGGGTGAGAATTTATCTGTAAATTCTTTGTTTATAGTTTATGGTCCATTTAATTATGCTGGTCATTTCACTTCAGAATCTAATGCCCAGTTTGAACTATGGTTGAAGGATAGAAATCCTTTAAGTGGTATTCGTGATTTTGAGGCTGTTTGTGAAACCATGTCTGTAAATGGCTTTGAACTATTGGTTGATCATGAAATGCCAGCAAATAACAGGACTTTAGTTTTTAAGAAGATATAGCTAATCATTTAATAGAGCATCAAAATACAATACTCTAGCCATTGGACTAACTTTCTCTTTTATGCTTTGATCATTAGCTTTTTTAGGATTTAAAGTCTCAAGCTTAATTTACTATGGATTTAGAAACTAAACAAAAACCTTTCTAATATTAGGATAGAGCCTTAAGTCTAAAGTATGTGGGAAAGAAGAATTGGCTTCTGTTTTAGTAATTGATATTTCACCTGGACTATGTCCAGCAGCTTCGAAACGGGAAAGTATACGTCCTTCAGCTTCATTATCATTCACTGGGTAACTATCATAGTTTCTACCACCTGGATGAGATACATGGTAAGTACAGCCACCAATTGATCTATCATAGCGTTTATCGAAAAGGTCAAAGATTAGTGGACCGTGGGCGTCGATGTTCGGATGTAAGCTAGAATAAGGCGCCCATGCTTTAAATCTTATCCCTGCAACACTAGTTCCTTTCTCACGTGTTTGCTTTAGCGGAACTTCAATACCATTACAAGTAAGAATGTGTCTTTCTGGAACCATTCCAGTGAGTTTTACTTCGAGTCTCTCTACAGAAGAATCTACTGCTCTACTAGTGCCACTAGTATTAGTTTCCTCTCCCATAACTGGCCATGGCTCTAAAGCCATTCTTAATTCAAGCTTAATCCCTTCGATATTAACTTCACCATATTTAGGGAATCTGAAATTAAAGAAAGGTTCAAACCATGATTTTTGGAAGTGATAAGAAGAATCTGATAAGTAATTTAAAACATCTGAGAAGTCCTCTATTAGATAAGTTGGGAGCATGTATTTGTCATGAAGTAATGTTCCCCAATTAATGAGGTTTTGTTTATAAGGCTTCTTCCAGAAAGCTGCTAGAGCTGCCCTAACTAAAAGTGCTTGTAGAAGATTCATCTGAGGATGTGGTGTCATCTCAAAGCCTCTCATCTCGAGTAAACCTAAGCGACCTGTGTTGCTATCAGGGCTGTAGAGTTTATCTATGCAAAACTCTGCTCTGTGAGTATTTCCTGTAAGGTCTACAAGTAAGTTTCTAAATAATCTATCTACTAACCATGGTTGAATATATGGAGTATCTAGATTATCTATTTGTTTAAAAGCGATTTCTAATTCATAGAGTGAGTCATGCCTAGCTTCATCTACTCTTGGAAATTGGCTTGTAGGTCCGATATACATCGCAGAGAAAAGGTAGGATAGTGAAGGATGGTTTTGCCAGAAGGCAAGAAAACTTCTAAGAAGATTAGGTCGTCTTAGAAATGGACTATCTTCAGGGTTTGCAGCTCCCATAACGATATGGTTACCTCCTCCAGTACCCACTCTTCTACCATCCAGCATGAATTTTTCTGTGCTTAAGCGTGATTTACGAGCTTCTTCATAGATATTAAAAATTATATTTTTAAGACCATCCCAGTTAAAGGAAGGCTGAATATTTACTTCGATTACTCCAGGGTCAGGAGTTACACTAAAATGCTCCACTCGTAAATCTTTTGCTAGTGGATAACCTTCTATTACTATAGGTGTATTGAGCTCTTTCGCTGTTTCTTCTAAAGCAACTAAAAGTTCTAAACCATGTTCTATTAGATGGGTAGGGGCTAAAAATACATGAACAATTCCATTCCTTACTTCTGTACACAGCGCACTTTTAATTAGTGCATTAGGATCATCTTTGAAATTTTCATCAGAGACTTTATAGGATTTAAGTTGTTTGCTTAAGTCATCATAAGTAGCTAGCTTCCCTTTTTGATCAAAAGGACATCTGGTTTCTCTGAATTCGTTATTTGCAGTTTCTACATATGGTAAATCTGATAGTGGTAAACGTAAGCCAGCTGGGGAGTCACCGACGATTAAGCGAAGCTTAGGTTCAAAGAATTCCCATTTGTTGCTAATCCATTGTTCGCGTGTCGGTGAATGGTGAAGTGGTAGTACAAAGGCCACTTCTTTATTTATATTTTTTTTGCGTACTTCTTCTAACTTAATAGGTTTACCTGCAACAAAGGCTCCTCTGGCAATATTGATAAAATGAGCCTCTGATTCAAAAGCAGGAATTATGTATGAATCAGGAATTCCTAGCTTATTTGTTAGTTTAATTAAGAATTTCTTTGCATCTTTTGGATTATGACCTAAATTAATGTCAGGTCTAGCAAGTAAAGTTTCATCTTTCCAGATTTTTTCTAAATCTTTTCTCCATGTACAATTCATGGACCATCTAGGCAATTCTTCTCCTGGATACCACTTCCCTTGTGAGAATTGCAGGCATGCACCATCAGAGAATTTATTTTTAAGTCTGTAAAGTAGATCTAAAGCTAATTTGGACTTATTCTCACTAAGGGCAGTAAAGTGCCACTCTTTTCCAGATCTATCATCTAAAGAGACGAAGGTCGGCTCGCCTCCCATTGTTAAACGCACATCTTCACTTTCTAGATCACGATCTACTTTATATGCTAACTGATCAATTTCTTTCCACTCTGCTTCAGTGTATGGCTTAGCAACTGGTTTTTCTTCACAAATTCTTTTTACAGACATTTCGTGCTCCATAGAGCTTTTACAATCTTCTAATGCACCACTAATTGGTGCTGCACTTGAAGGATTCGGGCTTGCACAAAGTGGAATATGACCTTCTCCTGCAAATAAACCTGAGGTTGCATCTAAACCAATCCAACCTGCGCCAGGTAAATAAACTTCTGTCCAGGCATGAAGGTCGGTGAAATCCTCATCAGGACCCGATGGACCATCTAATGATTTTCCGTCTGCTGTTAATTGAATTAAATATCCTGATGCAAACCTTGTTGCTAAGCCCAAATGTCTGAAGATTTGACATAGAAGCCATGCCATATCTCTACATGAGCCACTTTTGAGTTCTAAAGTTTCTTCACAGCTTTGAATTCCTGGTTCTAAACGGATTAGGTATTTAAGTAATTTATATACTTTTTGATTTACATCAACTAAGAAATCAATACTTTTATATTTTTCCTTATTTTCTATTTCTTTATTGATCTCTTTAACAATCTTGTTTAGTAATTTACCTTTTTCTTTGATTTCTAGATAAGGTGCTAATTCTTTTTCAAGTTCATCAGGGTAAGTAAAAGGAAATGTTTCAGCATATTCCTCTAAGAAAAAATCAAAAGGATTAAAAACTCTAATTTCAGTAATTAAGTCAACTTCAACTTTAAATTCTTTAGTCTTTTCTGGAAAAACTAACCTTGCTAGATAGTTTCCAAAAGGGTCTTGTTGCCAATTTATAAAGTGATTCACTGGAGTCACTTTCAATGAATAGGATTGAATGTGAGATCTTGTATGAGGAGCTGGTTTTAATCTTATAGTTTGGCTGCCGAGCTGAATTGATTTATCGTATTTATAGTGTGTTTTATGATTTAATGCTATCAGCTTACCCATTTATTTTGTCGTCCATCTATATAATATACAAATTTCTCGGATTTGTATCTCTCAATCAGGGAGATTAGTTATTTTTTATCTTAAGGACTAAAATCGATCTAAAATTATCTTATCTAGGGTATATAATAATCTGGTACCTAAGGACAAGCCTTGAGCGATATCTTTGCACTAAATTTTGATGCTTTAAGTTCCCCTTCAATCAGTTTGAATATAGCTAAATCTGCGCAGGGAAGACATCCTTTAGGTTGGGGATTTGCTTGGTACCCTAATGATTATCAAGGTGCAGCAGTAGCTAAAGACCCTGGAGCAAAAAACACGAAGATCTTAACTGAGGCTTTGATGGATTGGGAAAATTTCCGTTCCACTACTTTTATCTCTAAAATTCTAGGTGCTGCCCAAGGTTACACAAACCATGAAACTCAACCTTTCTCTAGAAGTTTTGCTGGAAGAGACTGGGTTTTTATGCACAACGGTGATTTAGATAAGATAAGTTTGTATAAACTTCATGCTAATAAATCTCGTTTTCTGGAGCCATTAGGTACTACTGATTCTGAGATAGCGTTTTGTTATTTACTTGGAATGATGCAGGCTTCTCAGGTGAGAAAATTAGCTGATGTTAAACCTGAGCTATTAGAAGAATGGTTTACTGAGTTAGATAGATTAGGAAGTGCAGATATAGTCATTACTGATGGTTTGACTTTAGTATGTTTTCAGGGGACTCAGTCTCTTTCACCAATTTACTATACTAGGATTAAACCTAAAACTGAAACTAAATTATTTTTTTCAGATCAAGTATCTTTAGAGATAAATGATCCACGTGATAGTTACAGAACAGCTGTAATTTTTAGTAGCTCAAAGTTTAAACAGGGTGAGTGGCAGCAAATGCAAGCTGGACAGATGATAGTCGCTAAAAGAGGTGCGGTGGTATGGAATAATAAGGCTAATGACTCAAGTAGATCTCCTGTTTATCAGGGTTTAGAGCCTAGTGTAGAACAGAAAGATTTCACAAACATTCACAGACCCACACAGCAATTACAAACTAATCAGTCAGCTGTAATTCAAGATTTAAATCCCCTACCCCATATAGCTTCTATAACTAATATTAAAGCTATGACTCATACTACTTCAGGAGAGCCACTTACCTTCAGGGTTTTTGATGTTTCTCATATTAGTAGCTATCAATATACTGAGGCAGTTGAACATAGTACTCACAGATTTCGTTTACAACCTTTAGAGGATAAGGTACAAGACGTAGTTCTTTCTAAGCTTACTGTTAGTGTTGAGGGGGAAGAGATTTACTATGAGGATGTTTTTGGTAATCAAAGTGTGCATTACAGTATTGATATGCCTTATAAAGAGCTTTGTATTGAAGCTACTAGTAGAGTTAAACTTTATGCTTCTCCACCAGATGATTATAATATTGCTAGCCGTAAAACCTCTATGCCACTTGTTTGGATGCCATGGCAAAGACAGATGATGATGTCGTATTTACTTCCAGAGGAGCTTCCTGAAACACAGCTTTCAGAATTGACTGACTATGCTATGAGTTTTGCTGAAAGAAATGAATATCACTTGATTAATACTATTGAGGATATGAATCAAACTATTTATAAAGACTATGATTATATTCAGGGAAGTACATCTTTGAGCACCACTCCGTTTGAGGTCTATGCTTCTCGTCAAGGTGTTTGCCAGGATTTTGCAAATCTTTTTATTTGCTTATGTCGTCTACTCAGTATTCCAGCAAGATATAGAATGGGATACATTTATACGGGGGCGAATTATGAAAATAAACTTCAGTCAGAGGCATCGCATGCTTGGGCAGAGGTTTATTTGCCGTATATGGGATGGCGAGGATTTGATCCTACTAATGGCTGTAAAGTCTCTCAAGATCACATAAGAGTTGCTTGTGGTCGAAATTATCGTGATGCAACACCGACATCTGGGACAATTTTTCGAGGTGGAGGGCTTGAAACTTTGAAAGTTGAAGTTAAAATAAAAGAGGTCTTCGATGAACTTTGATTCTTATGATATTGGAGATTTTTATGATGAACTCTTCGATGGGGGCAGTGAGCCGCGCGACTTTGTTGCACCACTAATTGAAAAAATCAACACTCTTTCTAAAAGAGAACTTAAACGGAGGCGTTTAGCTGCTGATACAGCGTTGAAACAACAAGGTATAACTTTTAGTGTCTATGGCGATAAACAAGGTATAGAAAAGATTTTCCCTTTTGATATTATCCCGAGGGTAATCCCAGGCTCCGAGTGGGATAGGTTAGAGAGAGGACTGAAGCAAAGAATAAAAGCTTTGAATCTCTTTATTGATGATGTCTACAATGATCAAAGAATCTTTAGAGATAAAATAGTTCCTAAGACTCTAATTAAATCCTCTAGTACTTATTTGAAAGAATGTGAGGGCTTAAGACCTCCGAAAGGGATTTGGATTCATATTACTGGTACTGATTTAGTTAGGGATAAGGATGGGGAATTTTACGTATTAGAAGATAATCTTAGATGTCCATCTGGAGTTTCATACGTTTTAGAGAATAGAGCAATTCTTAAAAGAACTTTTCCCGATGTTTTTCATACTATGAAAGTTAGAAGAGTGGCTGAGTATCCTGATCAACTCTATGAAGCTCTCAGGTATTTAGCACCTGAGTCACGAAAAAATCCTAATATAGTAGTTTTAACTCCAGGGATTTATAATTCAGCTTACTTTGAACATACTTACCTCGCTCAAGAAATGGGAGTAACTTTAGCACAGGGCTCTGATTTAACTGTGATTGATGATGAGGTAATGCTTAGAACCACGAAAGGTTTTAGAAAAGTAGATGTGATCTATCGAAGAATAGATGATGATTTCCTTGACCCTCAAGTCTTTAACTCGAACTCTGTTTTAGGGGTTCCTGGTTTGATGGATGCCTATTATAAAGGTAATGT
>CALBDR010000509.1 GCA_937927525.1 uncultured Candidatus Melainabacteria bacterium | reverse complement strand
ACTTTTATTAAAACAAGTAAAGGTTCTCGTGAGTTTGATTAGATTTGCCGCGAGCTTAGGGTCCCATCGAAGATGGGGCGCAGCAGCTGGTCTAATCAAAGCTCATGAGAATTAATCCAAAGTATTTAATAAAAGTTAAAATCTATCGGCTGGTCCGAAGTTAAACCTAAAGAACTGTGAATTGGTGAGCGCCTCAACAAGTGGGAAACCTGCATCTATTCTCACACGTCCAACAAAAGGCAATGCAACCCTGAGCCCAAAACCAACAGACCAAGCACGGCTCAATCTATCAGTAATGTTATTAAACGTATTTTCGCCACTAACTAAACCAAAATCTGAAAAAGCAGCGACGTCAATAGATCTAAATAGTTTTATCCGCTTTAATCTAGGAACAAAATTATAGATAGGAGTTCGAACCTCAGCAGTACCAATTGCAAGAGAGTTACCAAAACCTAACTGCGATAAGGTTAAATAACCACGAACCCCACTAACTCCACCTAAACGAAACTGATTAAAGCGAGGAATATCTCCTAGAAGCTGATGCCCAAGCCTAGCATTAATTAAAATACTACTTTCTTTAGGTAAAGCAAAGTAACGGGAAACACTAGCTCTGACCTTAGTGTGTGAATTAATTTCACCAAAACCTAAAACCGGCTCTAGATTAAAACTAGTTCTCCAACCTTTTCGAGGTCTCTCATTAGAATCTAAATCTTTAAAAGTATATGTTGATTGTAAATCAACAAAGCTTCCAGAAACTAACTGCTCGTCTCTTGTATCTCGAGCATTTCTTCTTGCAGATCTTAGCCTTGCTTGGTTTCGATTTGAATTACTATTTCTAACTTGGTCAGGATCTAAGCCGTCTTCTTCTAATAAACCATCAACTAAATTACTTATATAGTTAGAATCATCTGCACCTATCAAATCTAAAAAGTTATAACCTAAATTAGCATTAAAAGTCTGATTATCAAACAATCCAAAATTTCGAGATATACCCAAACCTCCTCCAAATGCAGTCTGTTCAGAGAAGTCCACTTGGAAATTATTACCTGCAACGTAGTTTCCAAATGCCCTTAGGGTATTTTGACTATTCCTAAAATAAGGAATAGCATAGCTAGTATTAATTCTGGTTTGAGTTGCAGCTCTAAAAAAGTCTTCATCATTGTTAAAACCAGCATTAGCACCGATACCAGTTCCGAAAACACCATTAATATCAAGATTATGCCCCTCCCCCTTAATATTACCTACTCTCAAAGAAGCATTACCAAAGACACCCGTACCTGTATTCACTCCACCACCAACTCCAAGTTTGGTGTTTTTAGTTTCTTCTAGAACTATTTTTAATTTATATGTCTCAGCTCCCTCATCAGCAACTAATTCACGCTTAACATCTTTAAAATAACCAGTGCCTCTAAGTCTCTTAAAATCTTTCAGAAAAACCTTTTCATTGTATGGCTCATTCGCCTTAGTATGACCGATTAATTTTCTTAAATAAATTTCTTTGGTTTTACCATTGCCCTCAAATTCAATACTAGAGATATTGCCCTCTGCAACATATACCCTAAGTATTCCAAAATCCTGATCCCAACTAATATCACTAATTCGAGCAAGCACTAAACCTTTACTAGAGTAAGCTTCCTCAATCTCTCTCAATTTCTTTGAGGTATTAGGAATACTTTGTGGTTTTCCTATTAAATCAGCGACAATCTCATAAGCATTAACTTTATCAGTGGCATTATTACCAAAAACATAAACGTCCTTTACTAAAGGATTCTCTTTTAAATAGTAATTAAGTTCAACTCCAGCATCTACAAGCACCGGCTGAGCTTCTATGGATGATTTAATAAAATAACCTGTCTTAAAAAGACTTTGCAAGTCTTGCACTACAGAATCTCTAGTAAAATATGAACCGCTCTTGGTGAAGATCATATTTCGAATCTCATCATCACTTATAAAATTATTTCCAACTATTCTTACTTTAATTACTTTCTGAAGATCACCTGTTTCAATATATTCAGTCTTATTAACACCATGTTCTATAGGTTTAGACTGCATAGTATCTTCTTTTAAGATGTTGTCAATTTCTTTACTTAAGGTAGATTCTTTTTTCTGAACTGGAGCACCTAAATCATCAACGGTGGGCTCTTTTTTGCTACTACCGAGATCAAATCCATAACTTGGAGTAATATCAACTTTATCTGAGATCTTATCGGCAATTTCTTTAATGGCATGAGCACTATTAAGCCTTATAAATAAGACAAAAAATAACAAGACCGGAATAAATAATTTCTTATGAATAGTGTTTATCTCTCTTACAAACCAAAGTAAATTAATTTATCGCAAAAGATATGCTCATAATAAAAATTAGCACACTTGTATAAATGATAATTGATATGCCAGGAAATAAGATGGGAAAAATTGTATTATTAATGAAAAATGCCTAATTCAGAAAGCAAAGGAATAAAAATTGATATTTTCGACACCACATTAAGAGACGGTGAACAGTCTCCTGGTGCGACAATGAATGCTGAGGAAAAGCTAGAAATCGCTAGACAACTCGCAGAGTTGAATGTAGATGTTATCGAAGCTGGCTTCCCTGTATCTAGCCAGGGTGACTTTGATTCTGTTCACAATATAGCAGAACAAGTTAAAGGACCAACTATCTGTGCGCTAGCTAGAGCTTTAGAAAAAGATATAGAAGCAGCGGCTAAAGCCTTAGAGCCAGCAACTAGAAAAAGAATTCACACTTTTATCGCAACATCTCCAATCCACATGGAATATAAGCTAAAAATGACCCCAGATGATGTCTTAAAAAAAGCAAGTGAAATGGTTAGATACGCTAGATCTTTTGTCGAGGAAGTGGAATTCTCAGCAGAAGATGCTTGTCGAAGTGAAAAAGACTTTCTTTATAAGATTATTGAAGCCACTATCGAAGCAGGTGCAACGATTATTAATATTCCTGACACAGTAGGTTACACTACTCCAGAAGAGTTTGGTGCTTTAATTAAATCTATAAAAGACAATGTTCCTAATATAGATAAAGCGAAGATATCTGTTCACTGTCATAACGATTTAGGGCTTGCTGTAGCAAACAGCTTAACTGCTATTAAAAATGGTGCAGAACAAGTTGAATGTACCATAAATGGTATTGGTGAAAGAGCAGGAAACGCTAGCTTAGAAGAGATAGTAATGATACTTAAAACTCGTAAAGAGTTTGGATACTTCACTAACACTAATACTCAACAAATCATTAGATCCAGCCGTTTAGTAAGTAACATTACAGGCATGTTCGTTCAACCAAACAAGGCTATCGTAGGTTCAAATGCTTTCGCTCACGAGTCGGGGATTCACCAAGACGGCATGCTTAAAAACAAACATACTTATGAGATTATCGATCTTAGTGAAATAGGTTTAAAAACTACTCAGTTACCTCTAGGTCCAAGATCAGGTAAACATGCTCTGAAAAGTAGATTAGAGCAATTAGGCTTTAGGAATCTTGATAAAGATCTTTTACAGAAAACCTATGAAAGATTCATTAGACTAGCTGATAAAAAGAAAAGAGTCGATGATAGAGATTTAGTTAGCTTAGCTACTGACCTATCATTAAAAATCAAAGATTCTTCAATTACCTTTACGTTATTGCATGTTCAAGTTACTTCAGGAACTTCTGGCTTGCCTACTGCAAGTATTTGCCTTCAAGATCAAAGAGATAAAACTAATATCCTTAAAGGTGCTTCTTTAGGAACTGGTCCAGTAGATGCTGCTTGTAAGTGCATTAGAGAACTTACTAAAGCTAACTGTACTTTAACTGAATTTAGCGTTAAGTCAGTTACTGAAGGAATCGATTCTTTAGGTGAAGTTACTATCCGTGTACTAGATAACGATAGTGGTCAACTATTCACAGGTCACGCTGCTAAAACAGATATACTTGTAGCTTCAGCTACAGCTTATCTCGATGCAGTCAATAATTACTTCGCGAAAAAGGGTGATATTAAATTTAATCCACAAACAGAGTCTGAACTTAGAGTTGAAGTTTAATTGCTCTATAAAGAATAAATAAGACTCTTTCCATTCCCTATTCAGCAAGGCAGACAAGTACCTAAAAACAAGTTATTATTTACTTGAGGATGATTATAGCTGTAGACGGACCGGCTGGAAGTGGCAAAAGCACAGTGGCAAAAATAATTGCCTCTGAGCTAGATTATTTGTATATAGATACTGGTGCCATGTACAGAGCTGTGACTTTCACATGGCTTGAAATCCAAGAATTAGTCCCAGATGTACACATAGAAGAAAAGCTAATACCAGAAAAAGCTATACGTGGGAAAATCTTATCTGAAATCCTAGGAAAACAACATGAAAAAGCTCTTCAACTAATCTGTGAAAATATTTCAATTCGCTTTCAGAACATTGATAATGGCATTTTGACTTTCGTTAATGGAATTGATGTTAGTCCTTATATTCTCTCTACTATAATCACTCAAAATGTTAGCCATGTAGCTTCCTATAAAGAAGTAAGAGAATATTTAGTAAACGAACAAAGAAAAATAGCCGAAGGAACTGATGTCATCGTGGATGGTAGAGATATCGGTACGGTAGTCTTTCCTAATGCTCACTTAAAAGTGTTCCTAACAGCATCAGTAGAAACTAGAGCTCAAAGGCGCATGAAAGATTTAGAGAAACTTGGAGAGAAAGCTAACTTCGAAGAACTTTGCGCTCAACTCGCTCGAAGAGATCATCTTGATAGTACTAGAGAAGAATCCCCTTTGATTAAAGCTAATGATGCCATAGAGATTAACACAGACGAGCTCAGCATCATCGAAGTTAAAGACAAGATTCTCTCATATCTTGATAATTAAGTCTTATTCTAAATAGAGCATATTTTACAAAAACTCTATTTCTGATAAAATTTAATCTATGAGTACAACACAGACTATGGATACATTTTCAGCAATAGAAGCTAGAAGATCAGTTAAGCACTATGATGCAGAACATGAGATGAGTGAAACCGAAGTTAAAAAGCTTTTTGAAGCTACTATTCTTTCACCAACATCTTTTAATATTCAGAACTGGAGATTTGTAAATGTAGCCGATAAAGCTCTTAGAGAGCAGATTTGGGAAGCTTCTTGGAAGCAAGCTCAAGTAAAAGATGCTTCATTACTAATTTTAATTTGTGCAGACTTAAATGCTACTGATGATAGACCTGAAAGATACTGGGCTAATGCTCCTGAAGAAGTAAGCTCTAAGCTTGTACCTATGATTACAGGTTTTTATAAAGACAATGAACAGCTAAGAAGAGATGAGGCTTTAAGGTCTGTAGGAATTGCGTCACAGACTATGATGCTTGCAGCTAAAGCTATGGGGTATGATTCTTGTCCTATGATCGGATTTGATCCTAAGAAAGTCGCTGAGATTATAAAATTACCTGAAAACCATATGATCGGCTTAATGTTAACTATCGGAAAAGCAGCTCAAGCAGCTAGAGAGCGTGGTGGTCAGCTTCCTTTAGAAGAAGTATTAGTTACTGATACTTTTTAAAAGTATATTTTGCGTATATGATGGCAAGTTGCAATCCTAACTTGCCATCAAAGAGCCCAGCCCTAATTAGAAATTTATAGACGAATGTATACGCTGCTTTCACTCTAGCCCAAAGCTTGCTTGTTTTTTTATGAGATAGACTGGCATACTTCATATATGTTGCTTCTAATTGACCGATAGTAGCGTAAGAGTAATGATCTAATGGATTTTTGAAATCATAAATTAATTTCTGCGACTTAGTTATATATTCTCCACTAGCTTCATCTAATATCTCAACGCTCTCATGGACAGGTAGTTCTTGGAAACGTCCTATATCTTTTAAAAATAGACGAAGTTGGTAATCTGGGTAAAAACCACCCCATTTTACAAACTTACTCCCAATATATAATCTACGCGGAAGCCTAAAACCCAAATACTTATAGTAAGCACCTGATTTAAAAAAATCACGAATCTCTTCAATCAATTCATCTGTCATAATTTCATCAGCATCTAAACTAAGAACCCATTTATTCCTACAGAGTGATAGAGCATAATTTTTCTGAGCAGCATATCCCTGCCATTCTTGAAGATAAACTTTATTAGCATACTTAGTAGCAATACTAAAAGTATCATCTGCGCTACCAGAGTCAACTACTATGACTTCTTTTGCCAGCTTACAAGCTTGTTCTAAAGTTCTGCCAATGATATGTGCTTCATCTTTACAGATTATAAAAATTGACAAATGTAACAGATTTTCGTCTTGTTTCCTTGGCACTTAAATAACTATAACAGTTATAGTACCTTAATTTTCTTAGTAGGACTTTGTCTTTGACACGACAGATTTATTTACACGAAGTATAAGAAATCAAAGGCGACCTTCTTGAAGTTTTACATAGTTACGACTTGGATCACTTGCACGTTTATATTGTTTCCAAACACGCATCGCAAGTATTTTACATATTTTAAAACCTAAGCCACCGCTTAAAAAACCAAACCTAAAAATAAACTTTTCAATAAATGTGCCACATGAACCAACAACAGCTTGAAATTTAGAAATCTTTTTAAATCCAACTTCTGCATTGAAGTAGTAGTAATTTTCCATATCCTTAATAGTTTTAAATGGATAATAATCAATTGCATTAGTAAAAGTATAGACCTTCGAAGAATTTGATAAATACCTTTCTTTTTTCACATCCCATATTTCAACAGATTCATCCATCGAGTTTCCACGGAAATGAGCTATATTTTTCTTAAAAATTCTTAACTGATGATCAGGATAAAATCCAGCCCAGCGAACAAATGTATTACCAACATGAAAGCGACGTGGGAACCGAAAGCCAAGTTTACCTTTAGCTAATTGCTTGCCAAACTTGTCTTTCATCTCATCAATCAAACTATCTCTAATTACTTCGTCAGCACACAAATGCATTACCCAAGGATAAGTACATAATGTCAAAGCAAAATTCTTCATACGATATATACCTAACCATTGTTTTTTATATATCTTATCAGCATACTTTTCAGCAATGGACAAAGTATTGTCCTCACTACCATAATCTATAACAATAAGCTCACGAGCAAAACGTTTTGCCTGTTTTAAAGTCTTTTCAATCGTTTTTCCATCATCCCTAGCTATAATAAACACCGATATATCAGGGAGTGATTGTGTTTTACTATTCACTAAAGTCATTATATGTTCTTAACTAAATTTCGCATAGCCCTATCAACTAATTTTTTGTGGAAATTTTATCTTTTGCATCATATAATATTATATTCACTTAGATGGAGAAATGACCGAGTGGCTGATGGTGCAGTCCTGGAACGACTGTGTAGCTCAGGCTACCGAGGGTTCGAATCCCTCTTTCTCCTCCAGTTTTATTTTATCTCTTGTTATGTTTTTGATTTATTGATGGTATGCCCGCCTGTGGCGGGGATTTCTGATTCCAAGTTTACTGAAGAATTTGTATTACGGAGGTGGAATCATGGATTTTATCAAAACTACTCAAAAGGCTAAAAGTGGGCAGTAAACTTCATAAAGAATCAGCTAAATAAAGTGTCATACTTGATGACACTACCTAACTAAACAAATTCAAATATTCTTGAAATTCATAAAGCCTATTTCTTTCACTACCTGTTTTTTCTCTTAAAATTTTTATTCTTTCAAATTCCTTCAATAAAGAATTTGCTGTAGGGAAGGTTATATCTAAAGCCTTCGAAGTTTCTTCAACGGAGAAGATTGGCTTAGAAAATAAGTTCTGCAATAAACTTAAGCCCAACTTAGTTCTTCTCCCAAATTCCTGACTTATTTTCTTTTCACAGTTGAGTTTTAGCTCACTCACTTTTCTAAAAACATTTTTTGAATCCTTAGCTGTAACTTGAACGCCTTCTAGAAAAAACAAAAGCCAATGCTCAAGATTATTTTGTGTCCTCACATAAGTCAAAGCATCATAGTATTCTTGCCTATATTTATCAAAATATGAGGATAAATATAAAGAAGGTTTTTTTAACAAGCCACAATTAATCAGATATAAAATAATTAACAGCCTGCCAGTTCGACCATTACCATCTAAGAATGGGTGAATAGTTTCAAACTGATAGTGACTAATTCCAGCTTTAAGTAAATGTGAAACCTCATTATTTTCTTCGTGCCAAAAATATTCCAGATCACTCAAAAGATCTCCTATGTCTTTAGGAGCTGGAGGAATGAAGAAAGCACTTTTTATTGAAGAACCACCAATCCAGTTTTGGGATTTACGAATTTCACCGGGTAACTTATGCTTGCCTCTAGTTCCTGAAAGTAAAATTTTGTGGGCACCTTTGATAAGTCTCATGGATAGTGGAAGCTTTCCTAATTCTTTTATAGACCAATTCATAGCCTCTATATAATTTAAAACTTCTTGTCTATCATCACGCTTTTCTTCAGCTATAACATCCTCACTTATAAACAAATCATCAATTTCTGTTTCAGTACCCTCTATCCGAGATGAGCTTGAAGCTTCTTTTGCTATATGCATCTTGATAAAAAAGTTAATATCAGGCATTAACTCTGAGTAAGCATTTAACTCTCCAAGTTCAATTAAGGCATTTTCTAGTAAATTGGGAATTTTGGTACCTAAGAAATCTAATTTGATATTTTTCAAATATGACGGCATAAAGCTTGAATAAGTCCCCTGCTTCATGTATTTCCCTGATTTATAGTTAAATTTATTCATTTTCAAACTTTTAATAACAAAAACCCTTATTAAAAGTTTAGCTCTTAAGTTTTAATAAGGCGAGTCTTTGTTAAAAGTTTTCACCTCATAATCATAATGAATTCTATAGTGGACTGAAAACTTAAACCAAAATTATTGATTTGAAAAGTGTGCCGAAT
>CALBDR010000508.1 GCA_937927525.1 uncultured Candidatus Melainabacteria bacterium | reverse complement strand
AACTTCGTATCGGTAAGATCGGAGAGGACATTGTGTCCAGTCACTTCAAATATGCTCAGCAGACAGAGGATTGGTTTGACTCAGAAAAAGATGGTACTGTGGATAGTATCAAGTATGAAGTCAAGACTATGGTCAAGAATCAGAAATATAATGGCTTCTGGATTGAGCAGAAGCAGTTTCACAAGGTTGATCATAGTGATGCTCTGTTCTTTGTACAGATTCCTTCTGAAGAGGATGATCCTGCTCTTCTCTTACTGATGACCAACCACCGCGATCCGGCCAACTATGAAGAATTTGTGCATAAAGGCGTAAAAAAGCGCAATTACCTATTTACAAAGTGCATGAAACTTGATATTATATCTGATAGTCGTGCTACTGAACTGCATGAACTATCAGCTCCACTTAGAACTTACAAACCACGGAGACCTATATGGTAGAACGTGAATCCGTCAAAGTCCTGAAAGAATGTATTGATCTTCAGATCAAGAAAGGTCAGGACTATCAGAACCCTAAGTCCAACGTGACTCAGGCAATGCACTATCGTAGAGGTATCGATACCCTCCACGATGTAATGCAGGGTAAGATGTATCGCGCTCAGTCTATTCTAGAAAGCGGTACCACTGACCCTAACTTCGAGTCTCTTGAAGACACCTACAAAGACCTGATCAACTATGCCTCCTTTGCAGTATCTTGGCTGCGCGGTGGCATTGATGGTCAAGATACACAACGCAACATGTTTAATGATAAGGTAGATTAAAATGAAAAAGACAATTGAAGCTCAAGACGTATCCTCTGTATACACTTACAAAGAAGGTAACATGGGTAAGATCGTGTTTAAGACTCTAGACAAAGGCATGTATGCCATTGAGTCTAAGAACATCCAACTTGTTAACAAGATTGATAACTCCGTCATCAGTCTTGGTTCATGCAAACCGGTTTCTTCTAAAGAGATCTATGAGTTCAACTGCCTCCTCCCAAAGGCTCGTCTTGATAACACTTTCGTAGGTAAAGTGTATCAGACCTTTATGAATAACAAGAACCTGAACAAGTCCCAATACATCGTAAGGTACTAGAATGAACGTATCAGATATTCGCCAGAGCTTTATCCAAGCTCTGGCCAATGAAGAGTTCACAACTGATCGCACCGGCAGCAAGACCATCGAGCTGATCGGTGCGTCTTTTGTTGCTGATGAACCAGCAATCTTCGGTGAAGTTAATCAAGAATATGTTAAGGCTGAGATTGATTGGTATCAGTTAGCTTCTAACAACATCAATGATATCAACTATGGAGATGAACCACCTAAGGCCTGGCAGTATGCAGCAAACAGTTACGGTGAGATCAATTCCAACTACGGTAAGTTGATCTACTCTGACAAGTATTATGCTCAATACTATCAGGCTCTAGATGAGCTTCTCACTAACATGGGTAGCCGCCGTGCAACTATGGTCTATCAGCGTCCTTCTATCTGGGAGGAATATAGCGAGCACGGAAAGAACGATTTCATCTGCACTAACGCAGTAACATACTACATTCGTGGTGGTAAGATTCACTGTGTAGTTCAGATGCGATCTAACGACGTTGTCTACGGGTATAAGAATGATTATGCCTGGCAGAGCTACGTTTTAAATTCTATCACACGCGATTATAACTCAAGCTACATGCATGCAGCCGCCGACGCTGACTATCGTAAAAACATGGAAGTCGGCACTATCACTTGGCAGGTCCAGAACCTGCATGTATATGAACGCCATTTTGACCTGGTAAAGTAATGTCTAAATGGGATAAGAGATACTTGGCCCTAGCCGAACAGGTCTCCACCTGGTCTAAAGACCCATCGAGTAAGATAGGTGCTGTGGCAGTCGGTGATAAGGGCCAAGTGTTGTCTCAAGGATACAACGGCTTTCCTCGAGGCATAACTGACCTGTCTGATCGATTGGCTGACAGGCCTGTAAAGTACAAGCTGGTAGTCCACGCTGAAATGAATGTCATATATAATGCATCATATAATGGAGCGTCACTAGATGGGTCGACTCTCTATGTCTATGGACTACCAGTTTGTTCTGACTGCGCTAAAGGTATCATTCAGGTAGGAATCAAGAGAGTAGTCATGCCTGTACAGGAGATACCTAAGCATTGGGATGAGTCTTGGTCTGAGACTAAGGCTATGTTTGATGAAGCCGGAGTTAAATATGAGTTCCTTGAAGCATGATACAATCTTTGTAGGATTGAATCCAAGCCGCAAGAAGATATCTAGTCAAAAGAACACGGCATACATCAGGTGGTGCGAGTGGTTAGATTACCTAAGACTAGATCGAGTAACCTTCATAAATCTTTCATACGATGTGGACTGGGACTTTAAATTTTCAAGCCTAGATCGCACTTTTATATGTACAAACCTAGAGAACTATAGTAAGATAGTAGCTTGGGGTGATAGGGTAAGTGGATTCCTGAACCGCCTGGGGTTCAGGGATCACTTTGTCGTTCCACATCCTTCTGGTCTAAACAGGAAGATTAACGATCATAAATACGTATTCACAACACTAGATGAATGTAAGGAATATCTTAATGAATAAATCAGTGATCTTACTAGGACGAGGAACTGAAGGCTGCGGCGTGACTCAGTGCGCTATCCAGATGCAGAAGGTTACAGGCGCCACTATCCTTTCAGCAAATGATAAGAAGTGGGGTAGAGCCAAGGGCCTGCCTATCGATCAGGTTGAGATGAATGTAGGTACGGAATGGGAAAAGATGGCGAGCATGATTAACGAGCATGACATCTGCATAGTCTATTCAATACCATCTAAGTCTCATCCGCAGGAATGCCAGGACAACTTTCTTAAGCTCCTTGATGCAGTCACAGTGCGAAAAGCGTTTATCAACGTAGACCACAAGGCAGCTTCCATTGCACGCAATGCCAACCTTAAAGAGGTATCCGAAAAGGTAGACGTCATCATGACTCATAGCCTTAAGAACGACTTCTCTAAGTTCATGACTAAGAATCGAATCAAGACTCCTCTTACTAAGATGGGTCTAGGCTTTGACTATGATGGACATCGATCAAAGTACTGGAAGCCTATCGAGGAGCAGCAGCACAACCTGATCCGCTGGATCGGGCGGACAGCAATGTGGAAGGGTCCATCACTTATGATTGACTTCCACCAGGACGCTTTGATGGATCATAAATACATCACAATCTTGGAAGGCCTAGAGGCAAGCATCCAGTATCCTCTTGTCCTGTATCGAGATAATAATAACAAGGAGCCTACAGATAGGCGAAAGGTGGTAAACTACTTCCGTCCGGAAAAGAAGCACGGTGAGACTCAGAAGTTCTTGCCTGAGTTCTATGGACAGGAGTCTGAAGGTAACGGCGCCTACCTCTACCCTCAGTACGTCAATGACGAGTGTATGGAAAGGATGTCCTTCTCCGCTTTCGGATCTGACCTGTACCACCTTAAAGCTGAAACATATGGAAACAACATTGAGAACTGCCACGCTGAAGTCATAGCTTCAGGTGCAGTACCTATCTTCCACAAGCACTTCTGTGATAACGTGGAGCATAAGGTACAAGGTAAGCCGGTCACCGAATGTAAAGATACCGGCACAATCGGGCTGGACTACTCAAACTTTAATGAGTGTCTGGATATTATGAATAGACTTAAAGCGGACCCTGCTATGAGAGATGATTGGCGTGAGATGGCCTTTGAATTTTGGAAGCAACACTCAGACTCTGAGCCTGTTGTTAATGACATTATGGATAAGGCAATCAACACGACTGAAAACCAACCACAAGGACTAGAGGTATTTTTTGCATGAGTAAGATTTTTATTACCGGTATCGCCGGAATGATCGGCTACCACACAGCCAAACGACTTTTAGCCGAAGGGCATGAAGTCCACGGCATTGACAATTTTAACGACTATTATGAAGTAGAGCTAAAAGAAGAGCGAGCTCGACTTCTAAAAGAAAAGCACGGGCTTGATCCTAAAAACTTGATTAGTGGAGATATCCAATACTCACCTTGGAGCGCTATGCTTAAAGATGTAGATATTGTTATCCACTTGGCTGCATATGCTAATCCTCGGCATGCTATGGATGAGCCTCAGCACTATATCGATACAAACATTACGGGCACTCAGCGTATCATTGAAGGAGCGGAAGAGTGTAAAGTACCAGTTGTATACGCTTCTAGCTCATGTGTAATGCATGGCCAGCCTCTGCCGTGGAACGAGCATGATCGTCCAGAGCACCAGAACAATCCATACGGCTGGTCCAAGCGAGCCAACGAGTGTCAGTTCATGCATTCCAAGAACATTCCGTTCTCTGCTGGCCTGCGGTTCTTTACTGTATATGGTCCATACGGTCGGCCAGACATGGCGCTGTTTAAGTTCACCAACTCAATCGTTAAAGGTGAGCCTATCGAGCTTTACAACTACGGTGATATGAAGCGAGACTTTACATACGTTGACGATATTGTAGAAGGTATCAAACTAGTATCAGATAACATCCTGAACGGCACACAGAGTGAAAAGCATGAGATCTTTAATATTGGCTATGGCGCTCAGGTAAATCTCGTTGACTTTGTAGATCATATCGAAAAGAATCTGGATAGAAAAGCTGATCGTAAGCTGGTTCCTGCGCACCCCGCAGATACTCCTGAGACTTGGTCTGATACGACTAAGCTTCAGAAGCTGGGGTACAAGCCTACCACCTCGATTGAAGACGGTGTGGCTAAGTTCATTGAATGGTACAAATCTTACTATGGAGTAAACTAATGCGTATTGGTATTGTTGGACACGGCTTTGTAGGCCAGGCAGTAGACTATGGTTTCAGTCAAAGAGGCGTAGAGAAGTACATCGTTGATCCTAGGTATGATACAGATATCGATGGCCTGTCTGCCTTTGATCCATCAGCAACATTTGTTGCCGTGCCTACTCCAATGTCAGATGATGGCAAGATCAACTCGTCTATCGTAGAGAGCTGCGTCACGGAGCTTATTGAAAAGACAGCAGGCTACATCGTAGTCAAGTCAACAGTCACACCTGACATCATGGAAAGCCTAGCTGCCTTGGCTCCGGAACGAGTCGTCTATAATCCAGAATTCTTAACCGAAAAGAATGCTAACGAGGATTTCATCAACCCAACCATGCACGTCTTTGGAGGTGACTCTTCTGCGTGTCACGCTATCGAGCGCCTGTATGAAGACTTCTCTCTGTGCCGCCAGTGCAACGTGTTTCATGTTACTGTGGCTGAGGCTAGCCTGATCAAGTATGGGATCAACAGCTTCTTAGCTACAAAGGTCCTGTGGTTCAATCAGTTCTATGATGTAGTCAATGGACATGGAAACTACAACCGTATCCGTCTTGCCATCTCAGCTGATCCCCGTATCGGTACTAGTCATACCGTAGTTCCTGGCTTTGATAATAAGCGAGGCTTTGGAGGTGCGTGCTTCCCTAAAGACACTAAGGCGCTTTCATTCTTTGCTCCAGACTTTACTATCCTTGAAAAGGTCATTGAGGAGAACAATAAATATCGTAGCAAGTACAAAAAAGATGAACGTGAATTGGAACAAAACGTAAATTATGACTAGTTATGCAAGCATCGTTCCACTGATCGGTGGGGAGACCTTTGCCATGCAGGATGTATTTGGGACACCACCTGAGTACATCCTGTCCTACTCTGACTTTGAAGCAAACGACAGCCAGCTTCTTGAGCACTATGAGCGTAAGGTACCTTACTACAAGCTGGATGAATCTGAACACAAGGCAGGAAATGTTGATGTGGTCAACACCGTCTGTCCGTGCGCGGGCCTGTCCAGCCTGAGTGTGTCTTCTAGCAGTGACAGCCATACAAACGACTGGATGATCACTTCTGCAAAGTATGTACTTGAACAGATTCAACCTAAAGTCTTTTGGGGTGAGAACGCTCCTCGCTTAGCCAGTAAGATGGGTGAGCCTGTAGTCAATAAGCTGAGGCAGATTGCACGCGAAAACGGGTATACTTTTACCCTCTACAAGACAAAGTCACTCCTGCACGGTCTGAGTCAAATCAGGGACCGTTCCTTTTACTTTTTCTGGAAAGGTAGCGGTGTTCCAAAGTTTGACTACTACAAGAGACCTCATACTCGAATAGAGGATCAGATCAGGTCCTCAGCCAGAAACGATGATGATCCGATGTCTCAGATCATTGTTCAAAAGGAAGCACCCACGGATAACCCGTTCTATAAGTACATACTTGAAGAGGTCCACGGCGGCATGAGCCACAGTGACTTCTTTAAGATGATTGACAGGACTACAAACGTTCTTCATCACTTTGAAGATAACGGCGGCAGCTACTATGACATGGCCAGCTGGCTGACTGATAAGGGGTATGAAAAGCAGGCATCTAAGGCTACTCGAATGGGAGACAAGCTGGCTGCAGGCGGTAACATCATGAGAAAGACAACTGAGATTCCTAAGGACTATATCGGAGCCTTTGTAGGACATATGCCTTATATGATCACTCATCCAGACGCTGATCGGTACTTGTCTGTAAGAGAGTGCCTAGATATCATGAAGATGCCAAAGGACTTTCAGCTTCAAGGTGGAATCAAGAACTTGAACATGATCTGCCAGAACGTTCCTGTGACTACAGCCAGAGACATGGCTGAAAACGTCAAGAGGTTTGTAGATGACGAGATTGAAATGTACGGGTCTGACTTTGCTATCCAGGACAATAAGATTCAAGACTTCTGGTATGACGTCAAACCAAACACACTTGAGGCATTTTTATAGTTTACAACCATACTTTATTATGGTATAATCACTAGATAAATTAATTATGGACGTTGTTATGAAATACAGTGAAGATCGTATCCTTTACGAACTTGAAGAATATATCCAGGGTACGTACGAAAAGCACTACTCCAAGAACAAGTTTCAGGCTACTGAGTTCATAATCGATTCCGGACATGGCATGGGCTTTTGTTTAGGTAATGTTATGAAGTATGCTCAGCGCTATGGAAAGAAAGGTGGACGCAATCGCGATGACCTGATGAAGATCGCACACTATGCGATCATGGCTATGCATGTGCATGATTTGGAAGAAGGAATTAATAATGCAAGCGAATGATATGCTCGAGGTGCTACAGAACTTCGGGTCAATTAACCAGAACATCGTGTTCAAGCAAGGCACTGCTCTCAGTATTGTGTCTGAAGCCAAGAACATCATGGCTAAGATTGAGCTCGATGAACCTATCCCTATGGACTTTGGTATCTATGACGCACAGGAACTCGTACGTGTTATGAGTCTGGTTGATGATGCTGAAATCCAGTTCAATGAAGACTCGCTGTCACTGGCAGGCAACGGCTCTAGTATCAAGTACTACTACTCTGATATTGGTATGCTTACTCAGCCTCCAAGCCGTGAAGTGACTATGCCTGAACCAGAAGTCAAATTCACTTTGACTCAGGAAACCCTCAACAAGCTCAAGCGTGCCGCTTCAGCCTTAGGTCACAAGCAGATCAAGGTTGATGCAGATGATGAGTCTGTTAAACTAATCATTACTGATACAAAGAATGCTACTGCTAATAACTTCACTATCCGCGTAGAAGGTGAAGCTACCGGTGATCTTAGCGATGGATTCACTATCGGTATTGATAATTTGAAACTTATGCCTGGTGACTACGAGGTACAGGTTTCAAGTAAATTGGTCAGTCACTTCAAGAATACTGACCGCAATGTCCAATATTGGATTGCTCTCGAGAAAAAATAAACTATAAAGGAAATATTTCAAAATGAACAACGAAGAATTTAACGAACTTGGCATGAAGGTAGGTCGTTCTACTGTGGCCATCATCGATGCTATCGTACAGCGCGGAGCCTTTAAAGGTGAAGAACTGTCTACTGTTGGTCAGCTCCGTGATCAGGCTATTCAAATGATTCAAGAGCTTGAATCTCGGCAGGAAGAAGGTGAGGTCGAAGCAGTAGCAGCCCCAGCTGCTACTGGGAAAAAGAAGTAATGGGAAAGTGGACTGACGAGTACACCTTGGAGCGTATCACCTACGATCCTGAAGGTGAAGTAGAAAGTCGCGTCTACCATACCTTTAAAGCTGATGAGATTACAGAGCTTCTTGATAACATGACATACTTTATTCAAGGCTGCTCATTCTCTTACGTAAAAGGCTTGAAAGCTGACAAAGACTAACCTGTTTACATTAACCCCTAACTGTGATATAATCTTTTTACTCTAACAGTAAGGCACTATATAATGAATGATGATTTTCTATGGGTAGAAAAATACCGTCCACAGAAGATCGATGATTGTATTCTCCCGAAGTCACTGCTCGATACCTTCAAGCAGGTCCTGGCTTCGGGAGAACTTCCTAATATGCTCTTTACGGGTACTGCTGGCCTGGGTAAGACTACTGTAGCCAAAGCGCTGTGTAATGAACTCGATCTCGACTTTATCCTGATCAACGGTTCTGAGGAAGGTAACATCGATACCCTTCGCAATAAGATTAAGCAGTTTGCATCCTCTGTATCTTTGACTGGAGGATACAAGGTAGTTATCCTTGACGAGGCTGACTATCTCAACGCACAGTCATTCCAACCAGCTCTTCGTGGATTCATCGAGGAGTTCTCTAGAAACTGCCGGTTTATTCTCACCTGCAACTTCAAGAATCGTATCATTGAACCATTGCATTCACGCTGTGGTGTCTATGAGTTTAACACCAATAAGAAGATGCTTGCCGAACTGTCCATGCAGTTCATGAAGCGTTTGGTCTGGATGCTTGATCAGGAGAATGTTACCTATGATAAGAAAGTTTTGGCAGAACTTATTATTCGGTTTGCACCAGATTGGCGGCGTGTTATTA
>CALBDR010000507.1 GCA_937927525.1 uncultured Candidatus Melainabacteria bacterium | reverse complement strand
CATAGGCACGTTCGTACTCAAAAGGACGGTAAACGTCCCTCCTGCTAGTTAACGGCATTAACCCTCCTTAAAAGTTAAATATACGCCTAGTAATAAGTACAGAAATAAATAGTAGTAAAATTCTAAACACAGCCCTACCATACATTCTATATTCAACTAGTTTTGATACTTCTTTATTTGAACCTTCTGCTTGCTTTTGTTTTAATTCTAGTAATTTTTTTACCAGTTCTTGCTTCTCTATTGTAACACGAGTAGCGTTTCTTTTATAACCAATTTCTTTAAAGTATTTAATATTTTTTTCTTTCTCTTTTATCTGTTCTTCAATAAAAGTAATTTGTTGAGTAATCGAATTAACATTACCAATTTCTTTAGTACCCTGTATCAAAACCTGACTACTAATAACAAATACCATAAGACTAAAAATACAAGCCCTAAGCACTGAAACCCAAACTAAGCCTATTTTACTTTCTGTTCTGTATCCACTTAAAAATATAAAACATACCTCTGTAAGAATTGCTTTAATATATGTTTTAGTATCTACAATTCCATCTATTGCATAAAAACCCAATGCTTCACTTACTAAAAACGCTGTAATAGTAATAAGTAATAGTAAATATAAAGAATTTTTAAAATTAGAAAAAACAAAGCTTTTAAATCTATACCAATAGTTATTTCTTTTTTTATTCCACTCTTTAAGATTATCTTCATTAAGAGCGTCATATACAGATATAGAGTCATCATCTAAGATAAGTCTAACTAGCTTATTTAATCTATCGAGAAAAGATAATTTTTCTTCAACTATTTCAGCTTCAGTCTCAATATTAGCTTCAAAATCACTTCTTAGCTTTTTTATCTGATTTGCTATCTCTTTGCCGTTTCGTATTGTCATTTTTCAACCAATTATCTTTTTCTTCACCATACTTAGCATAATGCACTTTTTGACCATCATAATCAGTATGTTCGGAAATAAAACTTTCTAATAAATCAATTCTACTGGAAAACTTAAGCAAAAAACTATAGATATGTTTTCTCTCAAGTTCATCCATTGTCTTTTTGATTATACCATGTTTTTTTAAATTCTCGGTTAATAATCTGTAGTGATTCATTTCTTCCTCTTTGCTTCACGTTCAGCCTTTTTTCTAAGTCTTTCTAGGCGTTTACGTTCTTTCTCTTCTACATATATTTTATAATCTTTTTTTGCTTTTTTTAGTGCTATTTTATAATTTGTATCAGAAGGACTAATTTTGCCAGCCAGTTCTCTTCTCACATAATTTTCTTCATCTGATTTAATTTTATGACAACTTGGCTTACCTTCATTTTTACTCATTGGTGTAGAGCAAACTACTTGTAAATTAGCTGTTTTAGCAAATATATTGCGAGCCATCTCATCATAACTCGTATCAGCTTCGGTTTTATGTACAGGTACAACTGGATCAACATGATCAACCTGTACAAACTTTTGCTGAAATAACCCTCCACAGATTGCACACTTATATCTAACTCTAGGTCTTTTACCTGGAGTACCATCTTTTTTTAATGCTGGAGGTAATTCCACTCTAGCTCTCTGTAATGTCTCCCACATTTGAGGTGACATTCTAAATGCCTGTCTTAAAGCACCTTTAATCCTATTACGTTCCTGATTCCAGTTACCATTTTCGTCATACTCAGTATGAACATTTTCAAGAGATCTAGGTGCTTTCTTTTTTCTTCTAGGCATTATCTACTTGCTCACCAGCTTCTTTAAGCATAAGGTGAACATAAGCC
>CALBDR010000506.1 GCA_937927525.1 uncultured Candidatus Melainabacteria bacterium | reverse complement strand
ATTTCTTATCCTTTATTTTTTTAGGAACTCTGGTTTAAAAGTTCAGTCCACTTTACTTGTAACATTTTTTACAGCAATATCTTTGGACTTTTTTTCCGTTTTTTCTTTTAAATATCCCAGCTTTTACATATGATTTTTTATCCTTACATCTAGGACAATTTTTCACTTCCATTTTTCTTATCTCCTGAATATTGATTCTAGTTATTCTTCAGAAGAGTTTTTAGGGGTCATTTTTCCTCAATATGCATTTTTAGGGGGCAGTTTTTGATTTCTAAATTCTCATATAATTTACCTTCATTATGAAGCTCCAGCTCCAGCTCCGCAACGATAAAATACTCTTTATAAGCTTCAGGTATTTTTACATAATCTTTAGCTGTACAAATCAAATTAAATTCAATATTTTTTTTAATGAAGTGCTCTATATCCGTCTGTGAAAAGCTGTAGTGGTCAGGCAAAGCCACTGTCTCAAAATCTTCATCAGACTTCAACTTATAATTCAAAGAATTTAAACGCTTTTTAAGCATGTTAAAAAAACTCTCATTATCAGCTAAGCCAGAAATAGCTAGAATCTTTTTATCAGGGTCAATAAACTTATCAAAGTCAAGCTTAAAGCTAATTGATACTTTATCTTTATTCTCAGGCTTTGAAAGCCATTCTTCATCAACCTTAGAGTATATAACTTGATTAACCTTTTCTAACGCTTCAGGCGATTCACGATAAAAACCTGTCTCATTTACATTTACTAAAGCAATCTCAAAATCTTTATACAAGTCTAAATGCTGCATACCATCATCTAAAATAAAAAAGTCAATCTTAGGATTCTTCTTTAAAGCCTTTTGAGCAGCCTCATAACGTTTAGAACCAATAGCCATACTGAATTTCTTATCATTAATAAAATTCTCTAAAATCAAAATTGGCTCATCACCAATAAAATATTTGGGCTTATCTTTTAAATATTTTTTCGCTTCCTCACCTTTAATATAGAGAGGGATTTTTCGCTTAGGAATTTTTGATTTATAGGCTCTCGTAAGTATGCAAACATTTTTCTGATACTTTTCAATTAAAGCCTTAGCAAGGTATATGGTAAAAGGAGTCTTACCGGTACCTCCAAAGCTAATATTACCGACAGAGATGACTGGAACTACTAATCGTTTCTGTTTAAAGATTTCACGATTAAATAATTCTTTTCTAAAAGCATGCACAAGCTGATAAGGGTATGAAATTATTTCTTTAAGACTCTCTTTATACATCAGCTTTCTTCATTTCATTGATAATAGAAGTATTAAGTAGATCCTTTAATTTAGAAGTAACAACTTTCAACACTTCTCTATTCTGACTAACAATCTTATGAGCTTGAGCCCCCATAATTATTCTTCTCTCTTTATCTGAGACTAGCGTATCTATAAAATCCTTTAAATCCAAATTTGATTCAAGAACTTCAAGCGCACCAGCTTTTTCTAAAAGCTCAACAACATCAATATTTTTGAAATAAAACGGTCCAACAACTACAGGCAAGGCATAAGCAGCAGGTTCTAAAACATTATGTCCACCGATTTTATCGACTAAAGTTCCACCAACAAAAGCAATATCACTAATAGCGAAGAATTTCATCAAATCACCAATAGTATCTATTAATAAAACATCCTCACTTCTCACTAAATCATTATCAGCACCTGTTTCCTTAAAGTTAGACTTACTATATCTATTGACTTCAAGCTTGGCAGCGGAAAGAATTATATCTTCAACGACTGAAAATCTCTCTGGGTGGCGAGGAGCTATAGCAAGTCTAAGATTTTTATGCTTAAGACGTAATTCTTGATACATACTAATTAAGGCAGCCTCTTCTCCAGGATGAGTACTTGCAGCCGTAAGTAAAACATGATCTTTTTTGAAGCCTAGACTTCGTTTCAAGTCATAACTTTCATCTTTTTTCATCTCAGGGATAATAGCGAACTTCATATTTCCAGTCATGAAAAGCTTTTCTGAAGACACTCCCAAAGATAAAAATTTGCGTGAATCATCTGCACTTTGTGCAAGTACTAAAGAAATTTGATTAAAAATCCAAGAAAAAAAGAAATGGAAATTTTTATACTGTTTAAATGATTTATCAGCAAGCCGTGCATTAATAATGGCAGAAGGGATTTCACGAATATAAGCTTCATTAATCAAGCTAGGCCAAATTTCAGTCTCCATGATAATTAAAGCTTTAGGTTGAATTTTTCCAAAAGTTTTCTTGATAATACTTGGTGTATCATATGGCATGTAAATCAATTCCATACGTCCATCCATAAGTTCAGCAGCTAGTTTTTTCTTGGCTAAGGCTTGGGAACTTGCTGTAGTAGTACTAACAACGATATTAAACTCAGAAAAATGTTTTAAGATAGGAACCATAGCATTCAATTCACCCACAGAAACAGCATGAAACCAAATCGGAGTAGCAGGTAAATTATCAAGCCCGATCCCCATTCTTTGCTTGAAACCTTCTTTCCACTTAGGGACAGTAGTTTCAGACAAAAGCCAAAGTACTGGAATTAATAATCTCCAAAAAATCTCATAAAAGAAAAAGAAAATATTTAACATTAAACGGCTTCTTTATCTGCAATTCTTTCAAAGACAGGCTTAGACTGACTGGCAAGGACAGTGTTTAGTTCCTTAACAGATAAAAGCTCATTTAATTTAGAGAATGAAAATTCATTTTCTAGAATTGTAAATCTATCTGAAATATCACGCTCATCACTTATCAAAGCTAGTTGAACTAAAATACTTTTTGATAAATTTGGTGTAAGCGCAGCTAAACATATTGCCGCTCGACGGCATGCTTCTAAATTTAAATATAAGCAATTAAATGCAAGCTGGATAGTATCTTTATCATCTTCACTAGCATTCTTTAAAAGAGTCCATGGTGCAATATTACTCATCTCAGTATTAGATTCAGACAGACAGGAAAAGATTGAATCTAGGGCTTGGAAAATATTTATATCAGCCATTTCAGATCTAAACTTATCACTAAAACTAGTAATTAACTTAGCCAAATCATTTTCTGAATTAATTACTAGTTTCTGAGCATTAGTAAGTAATTCAGTTAAATCTGAATTTGAAAAGTACTTTCTCATTAAGTTTGTAGAACGGTTTAATAAGTTACCTAAGTTATTTGCAAGATCAGTATTTAAGCGATTAATCATTGCTTGATGGGAATAGTCACCATCTCTACCAAATGGAAATTCTCTCATAAAAAAGAACCTTACAGAATCTGGACCAAATTCTTGAGCAAGTTCTACAGGGTCTACTACATTCCCTAAAGTCTTACCCATTTTCATACCATCTTTAGTTAAAAATCCATGCCCAAAGACTTTCTCTGGCAGAGGCATTCCAGCAGACATTAACATAGCAGGCCAGTATACAGCATGAAACCTTAAAATATCCTTTCCAATAATATGAGTGACAGGAGCCACACCATAAGCTGAATCTTTATCTTCATTTACCCAATAATCTTTTAAGTTCTCTGCTAAACCCGAATGGTAACCTAAAAGTGCATCAAACCAAACATAAATCTTTTGATCTGAGTCTCCAGGAATGTCAATCCCCCAATTCAATCCAACTCTAGAAATAGGAAAGTCTTTTAATCCTTCATCTAACCATCCTAAAACTTCATTCTTTCTATAACTAGGTGAAATAAAATCTGGATTTTGCTCAATAAATTCTTTTAATTTATCTTCGTACTTAGATAAAGCAAAGAAATAGTTTTCCTGAGAATACTCATCCACAGGAATCTTATGAATAGGGCAACAAAGTTCGCCATTTTCATTTTCTTCTAAATCTTTCTCTAATTTAAAATCTTCACAACTTACGCAATAAAGGCCTTTATATTCCCCTTTATAGATATCGCCTCTAGCTTTTACTTTATTAAAAAACTCAGTTACATAATCTTTATGCTCTTGAGCTGATGTTCTCACATAGTGAGTATTATTAATCTCTAAGAGCTGCCAGAGCTTTTTAAAAGCAGCAACCACAGAATCACAATGATCCTGTGGTTGCTTAGAATTTTCTTTAGCAGACTTTTCTATTTTTTGACCGTGTTCATCAGTCCCAGTAAGGAAAGCTACTTTATGACCACTTTGGACTTTGTGACCTGCGATGAAATCGCATGCAATAGTAGGGTAAGCGCTACCAATATGCGGCAAATCATTTACATAATAAAGTGGGGTAGTGATATAAAAAGTCACTTATAAATTTATGCCTAAAGAAGACCTGACGCATCTTTATAATAAGCTTCAAGCTTTGCTCTAATCTTATTTCTAGTCGCCTCATCCATTGCTCTCTGTAAAGCCCACCTCAAAGCAGTATCAGGTTTACAGTTTTTAGTTAAGGTAAACTTTTTTAAAATAGCGTCTAGTTCTTCTTCACTTGCAGCAGACACATTGTCTATGTCTGAGCCTAAGTTCATTCCTCGTGAGCCCATATTCTTACAGTCTATCAGAAATTCTTACTATTTTAAAGTAACTGTAGCACCAGCAGCTTCAAGTTCTTCTTTCATCTTATCTGCTTCTTCTTTAGCTACAGCTTCTTTGATTACTTTAGGAGCACTTTCAACTAATTCTTTAGCTTCTTTTAATCCTAAACCTGTAATTCCACGAACAGCTTTAATAACACCAATCTTTGAACTACCTGCAGAAGTTAATTCAACATCAAAGTCAGTCTTCTCTTCAGCAGCGCCTGCACCAGCATCTCCACCAACAGCAACAGCAACGCCAGCTGCAGCAGTAATACCAAACTTCTCTTCCATAGCTGTTTTCAATTCAGCTGCTTCAAGAATAGTTAGTTCACTTATTTTCTCTAATACGTCTTCTACTTTTGTACTCATATCTTTCTACCTTTTTAAACTTTTTCCCTATTGTTTATCTCTAGTTTCTGAATCGCACCAGCGTCACCGCAAGCTAGGCTTTAGGTTCCTCTGTAGAAGCATTAGCGTCTTCAGTATTATCATCAGCCTTAGCTTCTTCTGCTTTAGCTTCTGTTTCACCTTCCGCCTTAGCTTCATCAGCCTTCTCGTCTACAATGATAAATTCTTTAACAAGCTTAGTTTGATCCTCATCTTTCTTCGAAAGCTCATCAAAAATATAAGCAATAGAAGATGGGATATTCACTAATAAACCAGCAATCTGGCTTAATAATACATCTTTACTAGGCAATCCAGCTACAGACTGAGCTTGATTAGCATCTAATACCGTTCCATCTAAGAATGCACCCTTAAAAACTACTTTCTCATTTGCTTTAGCAAAAGTCTTAACTTCTGATGCAGGTTCAATATCTTTATTATCAAAACAAAACAAAACTGCTGTAGGACCATTAAGATCTTCGGTTAGTGGTTTAAAATCAGTACCTTCAGCTGCCTTGTTGATTAAAGTATTCTTTGCAATAGTGAATTTAGAACCAAATGGTCTAATTTTATCTCTAAGCTCCGTAATTTCAGAAACAGTAAGCCCTAACTGATCAGTTGTGAAAACTGCAGTAGCTTTAGAAAAATCTTCTGATAATTCATTTACGGTATTAATTTTGTCTGCTTTAGTTACCAATTTTTTTCTCCTTGGACAGTCGAGTTTTTAATTATATCATTACAGAGTAATGAATTAAAAGTAATTTCTTAAAGAAAAGTTTAAGGATTTTCAGGATGTCCACTATAAAGGATCTATTACGATCTCTTCATTAACCTTTAAAAGTTCGTGCTTAATTGCAGCTTTAAATAATAAATTAATAGATTTGAGATCATTATCAGATAGCTTTATAGTACTATCATTCACATACATATCTATATATTCTTTAGCCGTCTTATCATCTAGACCATTATCTGAAAAGGCGCGAGCATACCTTAAAGATTCATCAAAATGTTTCACTGCATAGTTAATAGAATCACGCAACTCGGTTGCGACATCTTCTTTTATATTCTGCTCAAGATCACGCCTAATCACATTAGTACCTAAAGGCATATTTAGACCTTCGCTATATTCGGCCCACCAAGAACCTAAATTAATTAATTCCTTATAGCCTTTATCAGCAAATTTAAGCTGAGACTCATGAATCAATAAAGCTGCGCTAACGATTCCTTCATCAAGTAACTCAAACACTTGATTAAAAGAACAATACTCAGGTACAAATTCAAACTTATTTTCCTTAGCTATGATTTGCAAAACTAGATTTGCAGAAGTCAATTCACCAGGAATCGCGATCTTCATTCCCTCTAAAGACTTTGACTCTTGATAATCGTTATAAACCTTCTCTGAAGCTACAAGACGAGGACCATGGGATTTTGATCCCATCGAAGCACCAGAAAGTAAGATTTGATATTTTTTATAAAGATATGCATAAGCATGAAAAGAAATGGCAAAAACATCATAAGTAGATTTCTTAGGTGTTTTATCAAGTGCCATCTTATTAAGAGCTTCTATCTCTGCACTACCGAAAACATAATCATAGTTTCCTTTTCCGACCTTATTCTCTTTCATTGCATAAAACATGAAAGCGTCATCAGAATCAGGACTATGGGCAATTTTAATTCTAGGTTTACTAAATACGTTCATATTAGAAAGTCTTTAATAAAGAGTCTAACTGAGGTTCATATAAAGAATTAATGAAGTTAGGGTAAACTCCGTATAAGATAGCTAAACCGAGTAAAACTGCAAGAACTAAAACTTCTGACTTTCTAGCATCAGTTAAAACATGATTTTTCTCAAGAATTTCACCATAAAAAACTCTTTGGTTTGTCCAGAGCATATATGCTGCTGTAAGGATTAGAGATACCGAAGAAACTACAGTCGAAATCTTAATAGCATTTAGACCAGCTCCAGTATAAGCACTAGTAAATGCACCGTAGAATACTAATGATTCACCGACAAAACCTGAAAGACCAGGTAAACCTAAGTTTGCCATCGCAGCAAGCTTAAAGATGAAGAAAGTTCTAGGCATAACTTTAGCTAAACCACCAAAGTCTTCGAGTTCACGAGTATGTGATCTTTCATAAATCATTCCTACAATCATGAATAGAGCAGCAGAGATTAAACCATGAGAGAACATTTGGAATGCAGCACCACTGTATCCAGCAGTATTTAAGCCAGCTAAACCAAGTAAAATGAAACCCATGTGGGAAATACTTGAATAGGCGATAATTTTCTTAAAGTCAGTCTGAATCAGAGCAGAGTAAGCACCGAAGACAATGTTTACCGCACCTAAAATTGCGATAGCTGGAGCCATATTCTCTAAAATAGTCGGGAAGAATTCAGTAGCAAATCTGATCAAACCATAACAACCCATTTTCAAAAGAATTCCAGCTAGAATCATAGAGATCGGTGTCGGAGCTTCAACGTGAGCATCAGGCAACCATGTATGGAATGGCACTGAAGGTAGTTTGATAATGAAACAAACAGAAATTAATACGAATAATAATGTTTGGACAGGAACAGATAGTGCTTGAGCAATACCAGCAAGCTCTTGCATATCAAAACTAGCAAAACCAGTGTATGCAAGAAGCGTAAATAAACCAACTAATAAACATGCACCAGCTGCAAAAGTATAAAGCAAGAATTTCATAGAAGCATAATTTCTATTCTTACTTCCCCAAATCGCGATCAAGAAATACATAGGAACTAACTCAAGCTCCCATGCTAAGAAAAATACAAAAATATCTTTAGCCATGAAAACAGCTGATACAGCTAAAGCTAAAAATAGAAGTAAGGAATAGTAAAGCCTTGGCTTTTGCTTTTGAGCAATAGGTTTACTTGCAATAATTACGCATGGCATAAGGATTGCCATTAAGAGAACCATAGAGAATGCTAAGCCATCAACCCCAAGGGCAAAGTTAATTCCTCCAATCCATGGAGTACTCTCTACTAGCTGCATTGCTGTATTCGAGCTATCAAATAATTTAAAGTATTGAAGCAGAGCAATAAAAAGAAAAATAAAGCTACCAATCAAAGCAGTAATCCTAGACTGCTTTTCATTAAATGGAGAAAAAGCTATCACTAAAGCTGTTATTAAAAAAACGAATAATTGAAGACTTAAAGAATGCTCGGCTAAAAATTCCATATCATTAGAAAATATAAACCAATAAGCAAAAATATTCAATTTAAAAATCAATAAAGAATAAAAAATAAAAAGAAAAATATAAAAAGAAAAATATAAATTAATAAGTAAAAGTTATATTTTCTTTTACATCAAAAAAACTTATGCTATTATTTATGTCTCGTGATTGATTATCGCATGGTCAGATAGCTCAGTAGGTAGAGCAAAGGACTGAAAATCCTTGTGTCCCCGGTTCGATTCCGGGTCTGACCACCACTAATTTTTTGGAGGTTCACCACTTTTATGGCAACAAAGTCAAAACAAACTGTGCTTGAGGGAGAGCCGCATTAGCTTGAGTATAAATAGAACTAGCAGACTGTTGACGGAGCTGCTCAAGCAATAAACTATTAGATTCTTCCGCTATATCTATGTCTTCGAAGTGAGATAAAGACTCATTCAATTATATTTCTCTAGCCTCAATACTTGCAAGGGCTTCATCTAATCTAGCAATATCCGCCTGAGAAACGGAAGACATTCTAGCAACATTACTAAGTTGAGTATCTAAATGAGCCAATGTATCAGTATCTGTATTATCAGGTGTCCATTGATCAATGGTAGCTCCAGGGATTTTAATACGGCTTAAGCGATTATTACCAAAAACATTAAAATTTATAGCTTTTCGAGTTCCAGAAATACTTGGTGCTAAGCCAATAGCATCATCATTCTACAATGCCGCTGTTAAATTGTAGTCCATGGTAAAACCCTCTGAATCATTTGCACCTGTCTGAACAAAATTAATATATCCAGGAAATGATGTATCAGAGCCTCCACCTGTGGTAATTACGTCTAGTGAACCATTAATGACTTTAGTATTTCTGGCAAGGTTATCTTGAAATTCAATAATTTCATTAATTTCTCTCTGTAAAGCATTCTTCTCATCGACTGAATTAGTACCGTTTATACCTTGAATAAACAATTCCCTTATTCTTTGAATATTATCAAAAGTAGCCTCAAAAGCTCCATATAAAACATCAAGATGTCCACGTTGATCAATGATGTTTTGTTTTGCTTTTGACAAACCTTTAAGTTCAGAGTCGATCTTAGTAGCAATACTTAAACTAGCTATATCATCTCCAGCAACATTAATTCGCTTCCCTGTGGAAAGCTTCTCTGTAGATTTAGATATTTTTTGCGTAGAATGATTTAAAGTTCTCTGCGAGACTTTAGAAAGAGTATTAATATTGAGTGACACTATACTCATAATTTAGAATAGACAATTACCTAGTTATCGGTTATTTAGTCTAGAACTTTATGGTTAATCTAAAGCTGACTATTAATAGATAAAACCGGAATGTCTCTTCACTTTTATCCAAATAGGGTATAATTTAAAATAATGGTTTTTATTAAAAGGGAGATTGAAGAGTATCTAAAATCAGCATCAAAGCAATTTGCTGCAGTCGTATTAACTGGTGCAAGACAAGTCGGTAAATCAACCTTAACTCAAAAATTATTCCCAAACTATAATTATGTAAGCCTTGATGAGCTAGATACCAGAAACTATGCGATGAATGATCCTAGAGGTTTTCTTAATCAATATAAATATCCTCTCATTATCGATGAAATACAAGAAGTACCAGAATTACTGAATTACGTAAAAAAAATTATTGATGAAAATAGGTCAGAAACAGGTTTGTTTATAATTACAGGCTCACAACAATTCTCCTTAATGACTGGTGTTCAAGAGACCTTGGCTGGTAGAGCTGCTATCCTAGATTTGCACTGTTTCTCATTATTTGAGTTAAACACTAAGGCTAATAAGGATTGGGCTTACTTCGTTGAACAAGGTTTATATCCTGAATTACATCAAAAGAAACAAATCAATAAAAATCTTTGGTATTCTTCCTATATAAAAACATTCTTAGAAAGAGATATTAAATCTAATCTTCAAAAAAATTACCTAAAGCATTATGAACAATTTCTAAACCTCATTATTGCAAGATGCAGCCAAGAGCTAAATTATGCTGACATAAGTAAAGATTTAGGAGTTGATGAAAAGACTGTAAAAACTTGGATTTCTTTCCTAGAAAGATCTCAAATAATATTTCTACTTCAACCTTATCCTAAAAGAATTGATAAAAAACAAATATCTAAAAAACCTAAGATTTATTTCTATGATACTGGATTAGTGGCTCACAGACTAGGTTATCATACAGAAGAACAAATAAAAAATGGACCTATGTCTGGAGCTCTCTTTGAAAACTTAGTCATTAGTGAACTCTTTAAAAGAAAATCAGCAAATCAAGAATCAGGCTATTTTTATTACTTTAGAGAGAAAAATGGGTTAGAGGTAGATTTAGTTTATGAAAATCAGCTTCAGCAAAGCATTATCGAAATTAAACAGAATGAAACTCCACATATTGGTCTTGCTAAAAACCTTTTAAAATTTAATAGCTTAGTTAAAGACATCAAAAACATTTTCCTCATTTCACCTAGAAAAGAAGAGTTCGAACAAGAAAAAGTTAAATTTAGATATTATAAAAACTTCTACAACTCTGGTGAACTGCTTTAAGCAAGCGACCACTATTTCTAAAAGTAAATACTCGAAAATAATTGTCAGTGCTGTCAGTGTCAGATATTGGGATAGAGCTAGATTTTATTGTTTATTAAATTGGTCAACAGCTTGTTGACTAATTACTAAATTTAATTGCGAAACAAGTTGTTGCGCAAAATCTCCCATGTTTTTCAAAATTTTTCATAGAATAGGTTTAGAACTTTTCAAATCTGGGCATAGTATATTTATCGAAATAAAATACTTTTAAACATTGATCCAAGAAATTGGGTCTTTTTTGTTTTTAGTAGGTCAAAGAGGCACT
>CALBDR010000505.1 GCA_937927525.1 uncultured Candidatus Melainabacteria bacterium | reverse complement strand
AGAAGCTTCTCAGCAGCTGAAAACTCAGCAAGCTTAAGCATCTTCATCCCTTCTGGAACTAGATCACGAATTTTGTCTGCATAGACTTCTTTGAAGTGACCGTCAAGCGTTTGGACGGTATTAGTTTGTTGTGCCATAATTTTTCATCCTTTTTAAATTACTTTAGTTTAATTACTAGGTCGATAATGTCACCAGTAGCAAGAGCTACGTCAGTCAAAGTAAGGTTTGAACCTGAAATAGCTGGTGTTAATGCGGTGTCGTCTGTTAAGTTCCTAGCAACAAGAACATCTGAAGCTGCAATAGCGTCTGCACTGATATCCGATAGTGGGATAGTGAGAACATTGGATGCAACAGAACCAAGATCTTGAGCAGGAGCTGTTAGACGAACAGTTTTAGTCATAACATCTTGCAGTTTTTGACTTTTTACTTGATACTCCATCTTTTTGTCTCCATTTTTTGTTATTAATAAAAATAACTACTCATGAATCTTTCACTAAAGCTTGTCTAAAGTCCGAGGATATTTAGAGGCATTTTCGATACTTAACTCACTTTCACTATAAAGTAAGGGTGTTTTTGTGACAAAACACCCCCTAAGTATTTATTATTTCTTTCCTAATGATCTAAAAAAATCACGCTGTTTAATTTTTTGTCTCTTTTGCTCTTCTTGTCTTTGCACAGAAGCTGCCGTCGGCTTAACTGAACTGGCAGTTTTTGTCCCAGAAGTAGCCATTGCATTTAGACGCTTAGCACGAAGACGCTCAATATTACGTTGACCAATCAACTGTTCTAGAATATCTTCTGGAGAATCGTCCATCAAACGGCTCATTTCATCACGCCATTCTTTTTCAACAAGAGGCATTACATCTTCAGCAGAGACATCATCAAAGCCATTATTCATAGCCCAAAGCATTGAATCTGCAATACGCTTAACAATGTGGCGAGATTTTGGAAGGGTTTTATGAGCATCCAAGGCGTGTTCAATTTCTGTTTCAATTTGAGCAGCAGCTTGCTCTTTTAGTTTTTCAAACTGCTCAGCTTCTCTTTCTTCTTTCAAACGCTTAGCTTCTTCACGAGCTGCTTGTAGTTCGGCTTGGATTTTCTCCCTCTCTAACTGCTCTGGAGATTTTTTCATCTCTTCGATTCTTTGTTGAATTCTCATTTCAGCTAGTTGATCTGGATCAAGTCCAAGCTCAGCAAGAACGCTAAATGGATCTTGCTTTAAACGAGATACTTCAGATTCATAAAGCTTTTTAAGATTAGAAGCTTCTTGCATTGCTTGACGAGCAGCGGCAGAAAGCTGGAGTTCGTTTTTAAGAGCGTTTTCATCTGAAAGGTCAATTGTTTTATTAATAACCTTTCCATTGACTTTTAATTGAAATTCTTTAATTAGGTTCTTTACTTCTTTCTCCGAAGCTCCACTAGCAATAGCGTCTTCTACAGCTTCTTGTAGTTCTTGATCTGGAGATGTTTCAGGGGCGGCTTCTACAGATTCTTGAGAATCCTCTGCCGATGCCTCAACTTCCTCCGTAAAAGATTCTGGAGATTCTGGAGTTGTTACTTCTTCTTGTACTTCTTGCGCTTCCTGTGACATAAACTTTCCTTTTTTTAACTGTTTGTATAAGTTATAAAACGACTGTCCCGTTATTGGGATAAGTCTAAGAAACTTTCTTTTTTAATCTTTTGAATCTAACTTTGCCAAATTGCCTTCCTTCTCTATTAGCTTTATTTTTATCAGCAATTGCTCTCCTCTCTTCTGAGGGTGTTAATTCACCCCAAGTCTTGGGAGTTTTTGAACTTACTCTTTTAGACGGACGGCACTTAGCGTCATCCTGTCCTTTTTCTGAACCACATTCGGCATATTTGCCGCCAGCTATTTTTTTGCGCCACTTTTCGGAGAACCAGCGTTTAAGGCTCATTTTCTATAGCCTCCACCACGCTTTTTATACTCACGGACAATCCATGCAGAGGCATATGCCGAAGGATAATCATCTCCAAATTTAGCCTTAGCCTCAGACTTAACTCTGGAGTAAAGCTTTTGATTCGATGGAGTGGAGCCATCAGAAGTTTTACCTTGAACTTTCTTTTTAATTTTTTCAAAAGCCATTACTTTTTCTTTTTTAATTTCTCAGCTTCTTCTTCAGCAATTTCACGAGCAGTTTTTTCTCCGATAATGCGCTTTTTAAACCATTCGCCCCACCTGGAGTTTTCTTTATCTTCTTCTCTGCCCATCTGTTCCCAAAGAGATTTTTCGCCTTTCTTTTTTTGGTCTTTTCTAAAGTTCATCTTATTTCCTATCTAGTTTAGACTTTAGTCTTTCAAAATAAGCTCTTTGTTTTCTTTGCTTTTTAACAGCTCTTTGCATTGCTTCAGGATCTACAGCTGAGCCAATGTCGGATAAAGTTACATCTCTATATGGATCTTCCATAAGTTCTTCTGTATAATAATCTTCTAAAGTTTTTTTACTTCTTTTTTCCACTTACTTTTTCCTTTAGTTTAGAAAATCGTTTTTTACCTGTATTACCCTTGGTAAACTCTGCAGCAACTTCGGGATCGATTCCAACTTTTTTTGCAAATTCAGGATTATTTTCAGCTGCTTTCATCAACTTATACTGAGATTTGGATTTTGCTGGCATTTTACTTACCCTTTTTCTTTCCTTTACCTTTTTTTGTTCCGCACGTACATTTAGCCATTATTGATTCCTATTTAAAAGTTCTTCTGGAGTTGTCGGCTGTTCTGGCAACACAGATCCTTCACCCGCTGGTTGAGCTGGGGACGGTAGCGGTCCAAGATTTTCCTGCACAGCAACAGATTGCGCTTGAGGATTTTCAATCAAAGGAGGTAGTTGTTCCTGCCCTTGTAAATTAGGTTGCTCAGGAGCTGCAGTCTCTGGAGCTACTGGAGTACCAGCTGGAGGTCCAAGAGGTTGCTCACCTAACAAAGCAAGTATATTAGCAACATCAGGATTAGAAAGGATATCGATGTGTTCTTGGATATGTGCAAGCGTTCGTTGAACAAGCTCCGCATCCATACGTAAGTCAGGATCAGCAAGAACAGCCTTGTGCTCTCTAATATGCAATGAATGAGCATCAGTGAGTACAGCCACCACGGGAGTTGTACCGTCCACAAGCCGCTCTCTTTCAGCTCTAACAAGTAAAAGCTCCTTGTTTTGACCTTCGGTCATGGTTTCTAACTTTCCGGTATTAATTACCGAAATATACTGTTCTGGAGTTGTGATGATTCCCATTTGCATCATCTGAGAAGCCATTTCTACTCGACCTGCAGTCGTTTGTGCTAACGCATTACCTGCGTCAACAATGACTCTTGTAATGGAAGATAAATCATCAGAGGTAAACTCTTTCATGTACGTTACATTAGACTTACCCGTAATTGCCGCAACACGAGGTGTCTTAGCAAAAGTTTTAAGAAGCTCTACAACATTAGTTCCAACATCCTCAATCAACTGAATGTAAGATTGCTGTAGTCCAGAAATAAATTGTAGAGCTTGAGATTGAATTAATGCTAGAGCATTACCTGATTTAAGCTGAGACTCTGGATTACCTCGTGCGACAGAATTTACGCCTGATATAGTCTCCATCGAAGCTTCTAGCATTTTCAAAAAATTAAATATTTCAGCAGGAGTGTTTGTTAGATTTAGTGGTTGTGGAGCGTTAAATCCCGGATTACCTTGAATGAAATTTAAACCGTCTGCGACTTGTTCCATTTGAACATCGGAGCCTCTTTCTACATACACATTTTGAACACCAAACGCATTTTGGTTTGTCATAATTGTAGAATAAAGAGAATTAACAGCATCTTGAATTGGAAGAAGGTCAAACATAGCTGTATAGCTAAATGGCGTACCGAGAATGTCTCTACTTGCAATTCTAAAAATAGGTAAGTTTTTATAAACTAAAACAGTATCTTCTAGTACAACGTCCGAGTCTAGATATAAAACATATCTACCTTTCGGCAGAGATTCTGTTGGTTTATGGAAAAATTCGTAAACTGGAACGTCTGTTGTTTCATCATAGGCAGACATGGAAACACGAGTTGTATTAAGATCGGATTTTGTTTTTAGTGCTTTTATACTTTCAGCATATTCTGGGTATTTAGCAATTAAGTCATACTTATTTTTAAAACTTCTGCACAGCTGCCAGTCATGGTTATTATCAGACTTTGTTGGGTCAAATACTACATCAAAAGGCGACATGACAGTAAAAATAATATCACCGCTATATAATGGAACTCCTTCTCTAAGTTCAATTTTATCGCCATCTTCGTCAGTTTCAAATACCATCTCTCCGTCACTGTCGTATACAGGCATTCCGTCTTCATCAACAAGAGGCTTATACTCTGGCTCAATGTAATCATACACTTCGCCAGTAGTAGCATTCCACTCCATTTTAATATAGCCGGAACCCATAACAATGGCATATTCTACAGCTCTTTTGAGATCTTGTTCGAGACGCTTGTCTCTCATATAATATTCTAAAAGTCCATTAGCTAAATTCGTTTGAATTTGGGATTTAACGTCCGTATTAACCGATCTAGCTTGAAAAGAAGGTCTTGTTGCAGTAACCATTGTAAGAATATGACTTGCAATGTTACCGTAGTGGTTCATTGGTAAATTTACCAACTCTCCCGTCTCGCCCCCGAAAGTGATAGCATGTCCACCCTCGTAGTAAAACCCATAGTATGCTTGCCAGCTTCTTTTAATTTTATCTAGGTAGTCTGTAGTAATTAAACTATTAAACCACGCATCTGATTTTCTTTGTAGATAAAGAACAAGAGTTTCTTCATCACTGGCTGCAAAATATTCATCTTTATCCATGTAGCTCATATAGTTCCTTTACAACATATAAGGGTGTTCTAGGTATTTTCCTTGCGATTCTTCCAAACTAAGCTTTTTATCCAAGATTTCGCTGAGTTATCTTGATTTTCCTCTTTCTGTAAACGGGAAGAAAACACATTAGAACCTGAAACATCGCCATATCCGTGGGGGTATGGATTTTTACTTTTTATAACATTTCTATGTAAATAAATAGTAGCCGCTAAAGCATCTGCGTGACCGCCTTTTACTTGTCCTGTTGGAGAGTCTTTAAGATTTTTAAATGATGTGCGGTGTCTATTCCATTCTGCAAATTTCATGTGATATATGACATGTTTACATTTTGGATTTATTATAAACTTGTGTTGGGATATTGCGACATCTAAAGAATTTACAGCGGCTTCTCTATTATCCTTTCTTGTCGGTATAAAAATTATGCCGTGATCTCTTTGTAAGTCTGTCAACATAATTAAGTTATTATTATCGGCAACTCGAAGGTATGGGGGCATTGGAGATTTGTCTATTGGGTTAGTCCAAAGCTCCTCTTCTTTCTTTTTTATGGAATCTGCAACTAATTTTGTATTAACTTCTTTTCCGAATATTAACTCGTCCTCAATAACAGTTGTTGCATTTAAATAGTCGTAGTAACCAAATACAACCGCTGTTAAATCGCTACCCCCAATATCCATGGAAACGTAACAATCTCTAAATACTGGAATTTCATAGTTATCGGATATTATAACTTTTTCATTCTCAGAATTAAAGGATGGTAGAATTGCGGTTTCATTAGACCTAGTAATTTCACACAAATACTCCCTTCTAAACATTGGATCTTTTTCACCCGTTGGATATTCCGATAAAGCTTCTTTGATGGCTTCTTGCGTTAAATTTGGGTTATCGAAAATGGTAAAAACTTGAATCCTACCTTCAGCTTGGTATGGGTACACCCAGTCTGTTATGAACTCATGATTTTCTGATCTAGAAGGGGTGGAGATTAAAATAGTTCTACCTCTTGTAGTTTTTGTAGTCGGACCCAGAACTGAACGAACGCCGTAAGTTAGGTCAAAGATAAACCCAGCTTCATCCAAAATGTTTAAGTGGGAGTCGCCCCCTCGAAGATTTTCAATGTTACCATTATCAGTTCCTGATATTTGTATTTCACTTCCATTTGGAAATCTAAATACTTTATCAGCAGTCATAAACTCAGGCTTGATATCCTTGGGACAGTCTTCTAGGATTTTCCGCATAACAGGCAAAAGCATTTTTTTTGCCATATTTTGTTTTGGAAATGCATACTTAACAATAGCTCCGGGAGTTTGTAGGCATTTCTCCAAAGCCATCGTACACATTAAATAGGTTTTACCAATCCTTCTGGAAGATAAAACAACATTAATTTTATTTGCATCGTTTAGTATCTGAGACTTCATTATCTTTTGAACTTCCGAAAGCTTCCAATCCAAGACCCCCGCTCTCCACAGTTGTTCTTTCGCTTGTTCTACAGATACTTCTTTTTTACTCATTTTTTACCGTCTACAATACTTAAAAGCTCTGCGACGGTCTTCACACCCTTTTTCTTTGACTTTTTTTCTTGGGGCAAAGTTCCTCTAATTGCTAGTAGATTTTTAACTAACAAATCTAGTATTTTAACATCTTCGAAAGTTAATATGCCATTATCACTAGCTAATTTGAGTTTTTTTATCTCATTTACACAAATTATTTCTTCGTCTGAAATGCTACAAGTTTCTTCTTCTAAACCATTGTCTTTTATAATAGAATTAGCTTTAGCAAGTTGAATTTCTAATTCATTAATTTTCTTTTTAAGCTCTTTTATTTCTAATGAATCAAGTTCTGGATATAAGCTCATACAAAATCCTTAGAATTGTATTTTAGTTCTTTCTTTTGGCTTTTCAACAACACCAGGAACTCTAGCCATTGTTAAGCTAAACTTAGCAATATCATCACGAAGTTGGGTAAGCTCTGCTTCTGCCTTAGCTTGTATGTTTAAAACTCTAGAATCTGTTTCTTTGCGAAGCTTTTCAAGCTCGCTCATAATATCAGGTTGTTCTGTTCTAAGTAAATATTGTTGGTAACCAAATAGAAAAGCAGAAGCTACTAAGCCAATTGCTATTCCTGTATTTTCAGATTTAAAGGTAATTAGTGTTGAAAAAATTAATAGAAGTGATGCGGGAAATGCGTCAAAGATTTTTTTCATAAATGTCCTTATAAGTTAAGCACTTAGAGCCGATAGGTATCTAAGTAGTTACTGTCACTATATAAGGGTGCTATTCGCAAAGCTCATAGCGTAGCTATTTCTTAAGCAATGATTCTAATGCTTTGCGTCTAAGCTCTGGATTAGCTTGCGGGTTTTCTATAGCAGCATCTTCCGCACTTGGACTAAGAGATTCTACGCCTCCAGGAACTGCCATATCCATTGCAGCAGCAGAAGCATCTGGACTGGATAAAGCAGCCGCACCAGCTGCAGCCGTTCCAATAATAGGAAGAGCCTTAAACGTACCAGACTTAAGATAGTTTTTAAGCGCACCAAGTCCGAAAGTTCCTTCACGAAGTTTTGGTATTTGAGCGTGGTGTTTTTTTGCTATCATTTCGTATACTTGAGCTGGATCTGCGTTTTTTAAGTCAAACCCAGAAGCTTTAAGTTTGCGAAGTTCCTTGTTAAAATCATCTTGAGTTATTTCTGGAACAATGTTCTTAACTTCATCGTATTGATGAGCACCTTCATGAAACAAGTCTGAGGTTAGTTTTTGAATATCTCTAGTTTTAGCAGCATTTTTATTCAGATAAATTTTACCACCTTGATACTCCCCAACAGATCCATTAGTATCTTTAAAGCTTACATCTGGTTCAAACTCTGGGTATTGCTCTTTTAAAAGCTGGCTTAAAAAGTCTTGTTTTTTGGATAAACTAGAAGTTTTATCTGGGATAGGTATTCCAGTATTATCAAGTACTTTTTGAGCTAAAGCTTCTTCTGCTAAATCTCTAGCTCTTAAAGCGTTTTCATAAATATTGGGAGTTTTTTTAATATAATCTTCGGTTAAGGGCATTCCCTTTTCAACATCCTTGGCAAAATCTTCTAGGACTTTTTTTCTAACTGATTTCACTTATCACCACTTTTTGCAAGACCAACCTGCGGTTTGCTTAACTAGACGTTTTATATATATAATTGTACCGCTTCATATTATTTTTTACAACGCCATTGTCTTCTCGACCAGTAATTTGCAGAGAGCTTCCCATCTCCGCCTTTAATTCCACCAGATCTAGCACAATAAGACTTACGTCTTTTGGAATTAGAGGTTCCGTCTGGCATTTTAGGGTCGCCAAATCTGACAATTTTTTCCTTGCCGTCTTCACACCCCTTTACTACCCAAGACTTTTTTTCACCAGGAGTTCTTTTTGGCTTATTGCAAGAAAGCTTTTCTTTTAAGCTAGACCATCTTTTTTTAGCCATTTTTAATCCTTGTATTTTTCCAATAAGGCTTCGTATCTAGCTCTTTTCATATCTTCAAGACGCTTCATGTCATCAGGAAGCTCTGGCTCAGGTTCAGGTTCAACTTGAGGTTCTTTTCTGCTGTCAATTATAGCATTTACCAAACTACTCAAAATGTTATCGTCTAATTCTTTCATATACTATAAGGGTGCTTTTTGATACCTCCTGCATCAAATTCGCACCTGAATGTATATACTAGACAACCCTCCATGGTTGTAGTATTATGATATAATTAGCGGTTATATAACCCCCTTAGTAGGTAGAATGAAAAAGAAAAAAACAAAAAAACCAGCGTTAAAAAAGTCAGCAGCAATCCCAGTTGGACAACTTATTCCAGAGCTTGTAATCTGGGATTTTTCTGAGGATGAGGACGTTATCCGTCACAATGCCTTGGAGCTTGCAAGGGTTATCCAGCTTAGTTATAACCTTAATAACTTCGGACTGGCTAGTTTTGGCATGGGAGACGGAAATGAGGGTGACGGATGATTTTTAATTGCCGTAGCAAAACCTGTGCTGAGGTGACAGATAAAAAGCACCCCAAAACAGCAAAAAGTGACAGATATGTATAAGGTATCGAATGATCTGTTTTTGAAGATATTTCTAACTCAAAGAAGAATTGAGGTTAGCACGTATTGCAGCGACGATGTTGTATATCGATGGGAGTTTTTTGATCAAAGTGCTGGAGATATAGTGGAATATTACCTAATGTCGCCCAGAATTATTGAAAAATATAGAGATTTTAAGCAAGATTTAGAAAATAACTGCCCCTTACTCAAAGAATTGGTGTAAAATGAGAAAAGCACTGGAGGATTTAAGGAAAATTATTGAGATACCAGACCAAAAGCATTGGAATTACGTGGAAATGCGACAAAGTGCTTTGGAAGACTGGATAAAAACTTGGATTATTGAAATTGAATATGAACAGTCTGTCCTAAATCAAAGATATTTAAGTTCTGACTTTGAAGATTTTCTAAAAGAACATATTGGAAAGTCTTTAGTGGAGCAGGTTTTGGAAGATGCTGTTGAAATTACTAAAAAGAACACAACGCTTAAAGGGAATTTAGTATGTCTGAGAAGAAAAGCAAAGAAAGAGTGACAATTAAAAAAAGAACCAGAAAGAAAAAAGTGGAACTTGTTGGAAATATTCACAGCGGAGTGATTTTTATAGGCGACTGTCAATTCTTTGCACAAGCTCCGGTGTTAGAATTGGATGGCAAAACTGGGGAAGTTGTAGATGTAACTCCTACAGACCCTCTTAATCCTTTCAACACCTTAGATAGAACTTTTGATCTAGCTGGAGACACGGAGGCAAATGTTGAAATTGGGCCATATCTTCCTGGAAGAGGAGTTTTATTAAATACGCACCTCCAGCATGGTAAGTTCACTGTACGAAAAAAGATGAAAAACGGTAAATTAGTGGGTTATTCTATTGATATTAAAGAGTAATTTATGCTAAATCAAAAACAACAGAATCTTGTAGACTACATTATTATTAAGGGGTTTGACCTAACAAGCGAGGGGTTATCTCCCTATCTATCTGGAATGGCCGTTGATGACATTATTGCAGCTATGGACAAAGCCTTTGAAATAAAAGAGAATCTAAGCTCCACGGAATTGGGTAAAGAACTTCTATGAGCTTGGATTTATTTAAGATTCCAGTAGAAGAAGCTAGTATTTTATTATTTAAAGGGTGTGTTGAACTTATACTAAAGGGCAACCACAGCCACTTAATAAACTCGGATATGAAACGGCTAACCCAGCGATTATATGGAGATTACCGAGCCTTACACCAAACAGATGAATATAAAAGGGCAGTTAAGCATGTCAAACATTTTAAAAGCACTGGACTCGGAAAAGAACTATTCTAAATTTAGAAGAAGCCTAGAGCCTCTAGATTTCCAAGATTTGGATCTTTTACTATCTGCTTATGGTATGTTCCCCTTTGAGTATAAAATGGAAATAGGGGCAATTACGGAGGAATTAGAGCTAAGAAACTCCCCCCTTGGAAAGGAGCTGGTTTAATGACCTTTCCCCCAGACACCAAAGTAGATGACTTATTTAGAATGAATGGAGAGCCTGTGAAGGTAACTGCTTGGAATTATTTAGACAGCTATTATAACGATAAGAGATATTTTGACATTGAGTTTATTTCTATTGGAAAGGCTCTTGGCAGTCCAGCATCTATGGTACTTATCCCAATGGGGTTTGATTTTTATGCCACCGAAATTACTAGAATGACCCCTCTGGAGGAACAGTTGTTTTGAGACTAGAACTAAATAAAGTATATAAAGTTATTGACGATGACAGAAACTTCTATGTTAGAGTTACTGAAGAGCTATGTAACTGGGAATATGACTATAATACGTATATGTGCTTAATTTTAGATAAAGGGGATTATTACAAGCAATCCCTAATTCTTGTGACAGAGTTCTGGGCTGTGCGAGAAGCAACGGAACTTGAAATAGAGCTTTTGTGACAGGTGGTTTAAAAAACACCCAAATATATATTCATAGATATTCACATCCACACTCTCTCTCATTTTCACCCCACCCCCCCCTACCTTGGCACAAGCCTTGCATGCACTGCCTTGGC
>CALBDR010000504.1 GCA_937927525.1 uncultured Candidatus Melainabacteria bacterium | reverse complement strand
CAAGAGACGTAAGCGTAAGAAGAAGGAAGAGGTTGATGCCGAGTAGAGTATTAGTAATGGGTCTTCCAGGAGCTGGTAAGACTACATTATGTGAAGGAGTAAAGGACTTGATGGGTGACAAGGTTGCCTACTTTAATGCAGATCAAGTTCGTGAGCAGTTTGATGATTGGGACTTTTCTTTAAAAGGACGTGAGCGTCAAGCAGAACGTATGCGTATGTTGGCTGACTTAGCTATTGCTGATGGACAACATGCAATCTGTGACTTTATTTGTCCTACTGTACAACTGAGACAAATCTTTGAGCCAGATGTACTTATCTTTGTTGATACAATAGCCAAAGGTGAATATGAAGATACAAATAGCATCTTTGAAGCACCAGAATGTTATACTGTCCATGTAACTACTCAGAACCGAGATTATTGGAAGTATGCTGTAGAGAATGCAATTCAACCATATGTGTGGAACAACAAAGCACCTACAGCTCAGATGTTAGGTAGATGGCAGCCATGGCACGATGGCCACCAGGCTTTGTTTGAGCAAGCAATTGAGAAGACTGGCCAAGTTCAGATTATGGTTCGTGATGTGCAAGGAACAGATGAGAAAAACCCGTTCGACTTCTACGATGTAGAGGAAAGAGTATCAAAAAGATTACGTCCAGTTTTTGGTGGACGTTTTAGAATAATTAAGGTGCCAAATATTACGAATATAGTGTATGGTAGAGATGTTGGGTATAAGATTGAAGAGATCGATCTACCCGATCACATTAAAGAGATCTCTGCCACTAAGATTCGGAAACAGATGGGCATATGAAGCTAGCACTTATTACAGATACACATTGGGGTGTAAGAAATGACTCGATTACATTCTTGGATTACTTCACTAAGTTCTACCGTGAAGTATTTTTTCCTTACCTGGACAAACATGGAATTGATACCGTTGTCCATCTTGGTGATATTGTTGACCGCCGTAAATTTATAAACTATGTGACCTTGAACCGATTCAAAGACGAATGGATCTTTGAATTAGAGAAACGTGGTATTGACTTTCATGTGATTGTGGGGAACCATGATGTTCCTTACCGTAACACAAATGAGATCAATGCAATGAAAGAATTGTTCTCTACAATTGATGCATCAGAGAAGATGTCTTACTACTACGAACCAAAGACAGTAAACTTTGATGGTTGTGACATCCTTCTCATGCCATGGATCAACAATGCGAACTACAAAGACTCAATCCAGGCAATGAATGATAGTCCAGCTCAAGTATGTTTCGGGCACTTTGAGATTGAAGGGTTTGAGATGATGAGAGGAGTGAAGAACGATCATGGTCTGAAGACAGATATCTTCTCACAGTTCGATACTGTATACTCTGGCCACTTCCATCACAAGTCTACTAGAGGAAACATTACGTATCTTGGTTCACCTTATGAGATGACTTGGTCAGATTACAACGATCCTAGAGGATTCCATATCTTTGATACCGATACTCGCGAGCTTGAGTTCATCCAGAATCCGTATAGAATGTTCCACAAGGTTGTATACAATGATGAAGGTAAAGCTGTAGAAGAATATAAGAAGATGGACTTTGAGATGTACAGAGACACATATGTCAAAGTGATTGTACAGAACAAAACAAATCCATATGCATTTGACTTGTTCTTAGATAACCTATACAAGTCTGATCCGATTAACGTATCTATTGTAGATGACAACAAGCATCTAGATAAGCAACCAGATGAAGAGATCTTCTCCGAAGCAGAAGACACAATGACTATCCTGTCAAAATATGTATCTAATATGGAGTTCCAAGGAGATTCAGCTAAACTTAACGTCCTGTTAAGAGATCTGTATCAAGAGGCTGTGCACCTTGAATTGTAATGTCAAACGTATATGATTTAGACTACTACAGAAAGAAAAAAGAAGAAGAAGCTCTGGAGCGCGATGCTGCAGAGCTTAAATACCTACTCGAATCCCTCATGCTCGAAGACGAGCCTCTAATCATCACTATTGTCGACGACGATGGTAACTCTCACAACGTAGACTTAAATGACATAATTGATCCAACCGATTGATATTGCTAGTATTTTTTTCTTACAAAAAACTGAAAAAAGTTGTTTTCTTTTGAACTATACTAGGAGATAATGGTTACATCAAATGAGGAGAACAACTATGATTAATTATGTAACAAAGCGTGAGTACTCTGGTAAGAATGCAGTAATCTTGATGGAAGCTGGTGTTGAGTCTGTAATGACTTTCAAGCAGGCTACACGTGAGCTTGGCATCCCAGGTACAAAGTTGAAAGGTTTGAAGGCTTGTGCGAAACTTGTTCGTTTCGACAAGGATGATGAAGAAGAGTCTCGTCCACGTTTCTTTTCAGTGTTTGACGCTGAAGAAGTTTTGGCACGGGTTTGAGGAAACTCGAATATCATCTTGATATTGTTAGGAAAAAAAGTTTAGAAAAAGTTGTAGACATTTCAAGAATAGTAAGAGATAATGTCTACATCAAATGAGGAGATTATATTATGAACATTGAAACAGATCCTAAAATGCCTTGGAACCAGCGTACTTTCTTAGACACGTTTTGGAAGAACGCTGCGTTTGACAAACTTGCGTTGGACATGATCGTCACGATGAATGAGATTCGCATGGAAAAGATTGCAAATGATTTTTGTGGTCCTCCTGCTCCTCCTAAGAGTTATGAAGAGCAGGCTCGAGAGTATTACAACAAATATGGAACAAGTGGAGAATTTTGATATGAAAATGATGAATAAGTTAGAGAAAAAGCTTGGTGTTGAAAAGCGTTGGGATATGATGGTTGAAGTGTCTAAGATGCAGCGTGACTTGGATCGCATGTACAGTGACTTGATGGCCGATGGTTCTAAGGAAGAGTTGGAAGGTTTGCGTGGTGCAATTGCCAACTTGGAATACTTGAAGATCAAGATCAACAACAAGCGTAACCCTTTGGAGGCTGCATAATGTATCCTCGTG
>CALBDR010000503.1 GCA_937927525.1 uncultured Candidatus Melainabacteria bacterium | reverse complement strand
TTCTCCTTATGCAGCCAGATCGTCAGCGTCGAACCAGACGCCATCATTGTAAGTTTTGCAGTACCAGTCCCAAGCAGCGAAGGTATCTTCACCATCGAGGTCGGTGAAAGCGTGGATCAGGAAGTATGCATCGGTGATGAGGTCACGACCACGAGCGGTCAGAAAATCACCGTTGTACTCATCATATGTGCCGGGCTTGCGGTAAAAGCCACCCTTATCCCGAAGACGTGCAATGGTATCGCGCTTGCGGTTCAGCTTGTTTGCGAGCGTTTGTGCTTGAGCGTTCATGGTGTTTCTCCGTTAATCAGCTTATATATGTAATATAATCATCCTGACGAAAAAGTACATAGCCATTCGCAATTATTTTAAATCTTTTATGGGGGTGTTACATTTCAGTAACAGCTACTTCAATACATATTCCAAGGCATTCTGTGCCTCAGACTCCATGTCACGTTTCTCATAGAGATTGGTATTGACTGCATCAAACTCATGGCAGAGCTCAGCGATTTCATCGGAGGTGATATTGTATCCTGCTTCCACTGCGTTGCCTGCGATGGCAACCATGATCGCATACATCTTACGGAATCGACCTGAGCCATCGATGTGGGCCATGGCGGTAAACTCATTGGCCAGAGTCTTGGGCCAGAACCTACAGTCCTTGTATCCGGTCCAGGTCACAACGTTATCTAGTTGGTTGCGACGGTAGTTGATCACCTCTTTCTGTAGAGCCTTAGGCAAGGTATCTAGGAACTTTTTCTTGCGTGTACCTTCAATGTATGGGAACCGCTGCATCAGGTCAAATGGATTGATGTGCTTACCTTCGTTCTTGAAGATAAAGTTATCTGCACCAGGATACTTGGCCGGCACATAGTACATGCGAGATAAGTCTTTAGTCTGAGCATCAACCACATCCAGAACTAAAGCATTGATGGCGTGCCAAAAAGCTTTGATCTTATCTGATGGAACCATCTCCGTCAAAGGAAATACCACCCTGAACTTAGGGTGGTATTCTCTAGAAGATGCAGTGGAGTAGCAGATATAGTGATAGGGTTTGAGGTGCTCTAAGACATCGTCCATACTACCATCATACTCATCGATATCAACACAACACCACCGACCCCAACCCAGAACATTATCATTAGCGCGGCTCGCATCAGATCTGTAAATAGCAGGACTAATAAGAGGACTAGAATTACTTCCACCTTTGTGTCCTTCCTGAGTAGCAAGAGTGAAGAGCAGCGTTTCAAGCCGCTCCCACTTCTCAAAGTCCATCCGTTTAGATGTCTTGTTGTCATAGATATTTTTGAATAGAGTCAGAGAGTACATTATTCCATTACCGGCCAACCGTTGGCTGCAAATGTCCTGCCGTCGGTCATTGTCCGGACTCCGGTTTCTTTGTTAGTCTTTCGGACAATGTCACGACCTTGAAGAGACCAGTTGCCATCAGGCTCGACTACCTTGTACATACCGTTAAGTCCGCCGTACAGGCGACTCTGGTATCGCTTGACAAACGGATTGAAGTTAGATTGTACGATTGTACGTGTCTTAGTCTCCTCATCCATGATTGAGTACGCCATATCGATAGGACCCTGCATGACGTTACCGCTAGTGACGTTGCTAACTCGCTTTCCACCTGGAGTGTAGGCGCCGTGGTCGTTGATCTTGAACTCTTTTCCATTGAAGCGATTCAAAGCATTCTCATATCCACCGCGTGATGAGTAGCCCTTGTCGATCTCCTCACCATCTTGGTCCACATACATGATGTAGAACTTAGGTGGTTTGGAGCCGCGCTTGGCACGTGGCTTCTTTTCAGTTGCCATGTTCTTTTTGATCGATGCGCGTGTTGGAACTTTTCTAGCCATGATGTTCTCCTGTTAATAACTTTGCCATACTACCACAGATTCCTGAGATTGTACATAACTTTTAGCTAAAGCTTTATGCAAAGAAATCCTCCAAGGTAACACGGTGTTCCGGTTCCCAGCCAACTGCGTCAAGGATGATCTTAAGTGGTTCAATGAATGTCTTCTCAAACTGCTTGTCATAGTCAACATATTTATCTAAATGGAACTCTTTAGGCAGCGCCATAGGATATGAGATGACGTTCTCCTTGATCGGGTTAGGCATCTTCAGGTAGGTGAACTTGATCTTCTCACCGTTCTTGATAGACTCATACTTCTTCTGCAGGCCAGAGGACTCTAGCATGTTGTTGTACATGATAGAGCCACGGACATGGATAGGACACCCTTTCTTGTACACAGTCTCTGGATGCTTCCATTCAGATATCTTGCTTACGCCTCGAGGAAACGATACCTCTTCAGGAGGCAGGTTAAAGAACTCATCCTTGAATCCGGCGATGTAGTCCTGAACATCAGACTCAGTGCCGGCCATGATGATCTTAAATGCCTTCTTAAACGCATCCCGCACCTTCTGTGGAGTGGAGGACTTGATGGCCTCAATGCCCATGATCTTCATCTTAGGCTCGGCATATCGGATACCCTCATTGTCAAGAACGTTGAGGATGTATCGCTTCTTAGCAGTCCATACACCGCGATCGGCAATGACCTCACGGTCCATGTCCATACGGTTTTCCTTGCAACCCATGTACTCATGGAGCTCTTGATATGACTTTGCCAGCATTTTCTGAAAGAACTTTGAGTGCGTAGATAAGAAGTCAAGGGGGTCTTCATCCTTGCCTTTGTACTTTTGTACTAAGTCATTCATGTCTACGTACAGCGAATCAGTGTCCATGGCAATGACATAGTCTTTATCTGTGCCAAGGGCCGTCTGCATTTCTTTGTTCATTGTACGTTCTGCCCACTTGATGCAGAGCTGGCCGTTATAAGTAATGGCCTCGGCTATGCGCTGGTCAAAGTAGTTGAACCACCGGTTACCGAGAGCGCCATACAAAGAGTTGAGCAGAATCTTAATGGCCATCTGCTGGTTTTCTAGATGCTCAATCTCTTTCTGAATCGAGTAGGAGTCAGAGTCCTGCTGTCGCTGCTTGGCTTCAATCATCTGTGCCTTGATGACTTTCCGCTCGGCGTAGTAGTCTTTTACGATGTTGGGTAGGAATCCTGTCTTATCAGTCCTAAACATCACGCCGTTGGCAGAGGTACTGCACGATCCATCTGTGTCCACACGGATGCCATCTAAACATTTTTCCACAGATACATTAGAGTTGAAAGAATCTGCAATAGTTTCAGGTGACATGTTCCACTGGATAATAATATTCGGATATAGTGAAGCAAGGTCAAAGGATACTACCCAATCATACATTCCGGGCTTAGGTTCCTTTACATAGGCACCGGGATATGGAGTCTTGCTCTTATCTTTCTTTAAAGGAGGCACGATCTTTTTTGAAATCAAGTCGCGGTAGATGATTGACTCCCATATTCCAACAGTACCAAACGTATCGGAGAAGTTGCAGCCTGCTTTATACGCCATGGTCATTGCCAGAGTAACCAGTCCTAGCTTATCTTCTAGACTGTCGACGAGTTCTACATCTTTAATGTTGTACTCAATAAACTTCTGGAAGTCATACTTGTAGAGAGAGTGAAGTGAGCCGTACTCTTCATAAGAAAGCTTCTTTTCACCTAGTACTACATGAGCGATATGGTCAAGCTTGTATGATTCTTGAGCGCCGTAAGTGTAACCAAACTTTTGGAACAGGTCAAGGTAATCCATCTGCTGGATGCCTGTGATCTCATAGGCAACGAGCTCGCGGTTGTTCTTCATGACCTTACGTTCACGGATATGATTCCATGGCGACATGGACTTGGCCTGATCCTCACCTAGCACCTTAGTGATGCGATTGATTAGGTAAGGAATATCAAAGAACGTAGTGTTCCAGCCTGTTACAACGTCAGGGCAGGTAGAAGGATTAGACCAGTGAGCAAGAAAGCGAAGTAGGAGTTCACGCTCATCTTCACACTTCTCATAGACGACATTGTTTTTAGAAGGGTGATAGTCACCCATGCCCCAAACATAGTAAAGCTCATTAATATTATTCTTGACGGTGATAGCAATGACGGGATAACTGGCAGCATCTGGTTCAGGGAATCCGTCGTCGGAAGCCACCTCAATATCGATTGTGGTCGCGTTGATGCTTTCACGGTCAAATTTAATCGTGCCAGGATATACGTCATGTATATACTGAGTAACATGGTTTGTATTGCCCACCACCTCAAAATGATCGACACCTTTGTATCGATCAAGAAACTCTCTGGCTTCTTTGCCTGAGTTGAACGTGATAGGCGCGACTGGTTCTCCACTGAGAGACCTCCATTCGGTAGGGTTCTTGGTTGGTGCAAAGTATGTCGGCTTGAACTTGACTCGCTCTTGAATACGTTGTCCGTCATTGTAACCACGGACCAGTATAGCATTACCAAGCCGGTTAACTGATGTATAAAATTTCATTCATATCCCTTTCTAATCAGTGTACAATTATATAC
>CALBDR010000502.1 GCA_937927525.1 uncultured Candidatus Melainabacteria bacterium | reverse complement strand
AAATTAATAATTTAACTACTAGTAGAAATTTACTTGGAGCTCAAGGGGCTGACATGTTAAAAGCTATAAGTCCTGAAAAGGGTAATTTATTAATGATCTATATTCCTGATAATTTAAATGGAGATCACCTATACGTAATCAATGTAAATCCTGCTGATGGTAAAGATTTCAAACAATCAGAATCTTTTACGGTTAATACAAATGCAGCGACTCCAATATCAAGGATTTCTGTGAGTTCTGGTCTATCAGGGCAGGTTACGAATGTAGAGTCACTCCCATTTGATAATTCAATCAATAAGCTTATCAAGTAATTTTTTTTACTATTATTATCCTAAAGAATAGATCTTAAAGCCTCTTGCAGAGCCCTCCCCTCCACAATTAAATCATAGACATATGCTTAGACAGAATAAACTGCCCCTATAGAATTGACTTGAAATTTAACAGTCTTCAACTTACAGGTTTAAGGTTTTAACTTGTCTATGACTTGATTATGAAAGTAGGAGTAAATATATAAAATATTTTCGAGCATATTAATCTTTTTAGTAGTGCACCATGTTCTTCGACTCAACCGTTTAACATTATCTCTAATCATTGCAAAAGTATGATTTAGACTAAAAAGAGGGTCTCTTCCCGTAGCTTTTAATTCTCCTTGCCCAACAACGCAGCCTCTTCTTCCTTTATGTTGTATATGCTTGCTCTCAGGAAGAATTAACTTAACCAACTTAGGATAATGTGGGCTTTCATCAGTAGAAAAAGAAATATTTTGTTTACTAAAATCCTTAATCTCAGTAAGCACATCTGTTAACTTCTTTTTACGTTCACATTTTCTAGGACCATATTTCTTTCTGGAGATTTCGGCAAGTAAGCCTTTTGCAGCAATCTTACCTACTCTCAAAGATAGAATTTTTCGACTTTTAGGATTAACTGCTATCGGGATAGTAACTGGCTTACATTTCGTATGCTCAAAACTTTCCATCTCATCAAAGAACACTTCACTTAAACCTTCTTCTCTCCTTGTAAGTTTAAGGTGTTTTTTTGCTAAAATTGCAAATTTTCTTATCCTTAAAGCAATAGCTTCTGGCTTCACATCTAAAATAAGTGCTATCCCTCTTTGGGAGTTGCCTTTACAAATTAATTTAAATACTTTTTGATTCAAATATCTTTTTTTTAAATAATAGTCATAGCTAAAGGTTTGATCAGAAAAGTATTTGCTGCATTTCTTACATTTATACTTTTGAATTTTTTTCGAATCTGATCTTCGGATAAAGAAGCCACGCTTAATAACATAATCATTAGAGTCACAGCTTAGGCATTTGGGTAATTTTTTCTTTGAGCAATGCATACTCTTAATTCTCTTTCAAGGAGAATTAAATTTTCAGGGGTCATTTTTCCGCAAGTCAATTCTATAGGGGCAGTTTATAAAACCAAAACTCAAAAAATATAGTTGAACTTTAAACGGTTCAACTATATTTTCAACTTTTTATCATGTATAGAAGAGTACTTTTAATTAAAAATCTGCAACATCAGCTTGGAATTTAGGCTTAAGTTCAAGCGCATTTTTCTGCCCTGATTCACCTACAACAGAGTTAGTTGCAAAGATAGGGATATAGATGTCAGAGGCAGCGATTACACTCTCATTTGTAATTGTAATCTCGACTTTATCACCATCAACTATTCTAACAGTAAAGTCATCAGGTGCTAAGTCTCCCTTAGAAGTTGTTGCATCTTTATCATATCTTGCAATTTTTATATGCTTTTTAATTTCTGCTGGAGTATTATTACCAATAGTAATGTTTTGATTAAATGGAATCGTTATTTTCCCATCAGCAGCTAAGAATTCAGCGTAGGCATCTCCATCACCGTTATCCTGGCTAGTAATATCAAAATTGATAGCGTCGGTAGATTTAGACCCTGAAGGAGCAGCCTTAGTAGTAAACTGAAGGGTTTGCTCACTATCGATCTTGTTACCATGCTTATCTTTAATCACATTTGCTGGCACCTTAAGTGTATACTTCTGACCTGCTGCTAAGTCGTTATCTGGATCAAATTGAATTAAGCCATTTCCATCCATTGTTACCTTACCAGCTACTGGCTTATCAGATGAATCTAGTAACTGAATCTTATCTAATTCTGTCTGAGGAATATCTAAACCACTTGCATCCTCTACTTTTAATTGAATATTTGATCCAACTTCAACTTGGTCACCACTTGTACTTGAACCTAAATTAATAGTAGGTGCATCATTTTCCTTCGTTGAAGGAGCAGCCTTAGTAGTAAACTGAAGGGTTTGCTCACTATCGATCTTGTTACCATGCTTATCTTTAATCACATTTGCTGGCACCTTAAGTGTATACTTCTGACCTGCTGCTAAGTCGTTATCTGGATCAAATTGAATTAAGCCATTTCCATCCATTGTTACCTTACCAGCTACTGGCTTATCAGATGAATCTAGTAACTGAATCTTATCTAATTCTCCCTTAGGGATATCTAAGTCACTTGCATCATCTACTTTTAATTGAATATTTGATCCAACTTCAACTTGGTTACCACTTGTACTTGAAGCAGTGTTAATAGTAGGTGCATCAAGGTCAGAGGAAGGTACATTAAAGTTTGTTACCTTAGTTGTAACTGCATTAGGAGTAACAGCTACATCTGCTAGCTTAGCTCCACCGGAGTTTCTAAGTTCATAATTACCTGCTGGTAAGTCTGCATTAGGGTCAACTACGACTTTACTATTTGGAACACCTTTATCGTTATCAGTTAATGTAACGTTAGCTGAAACTTTTGTATTCTTATCTACATCCCATAGTTCAAGACCTTCAGGGTTTTGAAGAGTTTCGTCAAAGCTCACTTCGATATTTGAAGAAGGGTCCGGTAATGTTCTAGTAGTAGTATCACCACTTTTAGTCTCTGTTAAATTTGTTCCTTTCACTTCAGGTTTAGCATTCTGGTTAAACTCCGTTGCTAAGTTTTCCCAATAATTTAAACTTGTACTTGTAGTTGGATCGGTATACGTATTTGCTGCAACAGTTTTCCATTCTTTATCAGCTGGCGTAACATCAATAACTTTATTTGTAGTAGGATCCTTTTGAAGTGGTGTAGCATCAGAATAAGATTTAGTTTTAGCTGTAACATTTTCTGTCTGCAATTTTTTCAATAAATTTAAGGCTTCCCCTTGAGATTTACCGACGAACATGTCAGTTTCGTTACCCTGGTCTCCCTTACTAGTTGTGATAACAGTATAAGTACCTACTAAGTCTGGATTTTCTGCCTTGTCAATCCTAGCAACATAAGCTGTTGCCTCTTTAGATCCACCATTACCATCGTCTATCATTACCTTAGACTTAGCAACTTGTGTATAGTAGTTTTCTGAACCAATTATATTACTTAATTCTCTTGTACTCATCTTTTTATGTCCTTATCTTTTTGTTGTACCCCCTGTACCCTATAGAATGGCGCATCACCAAATAATTTGATAATCATTTTTTAATTTCTTAACCAAAGCATAACCATATACAAAGCAATACCAAGGATTTAAGCATAAAAAGCCTGGAAAACTAAATCCAGGCTTTAATAGTTACAAGTCTATAAATTTATTTTAAGAGTTTCTTAAAGCATCAATGACTTCCATTGCACCCTTGTAAGGACCTTTAGCTTTACCAGCAAAAGTTTTTTCACTATCTTCTAGGGCTGCAGGATTATTTCCAGCATCAGTAAATTTCTTCATAATTCTAAGAACTTCATCCATTACAGGTTTGGTACCATTATCTATGGTATCGCCAAAAGCTTGATCTTTAAAATCAAAACCATTAGGAGCAGAGCTTAATTTCTGTGCTAGCTGAACTATAGCTTCCATTCTTTCCTCTAATGAACTAGAGTCAGTATTTAGAATTGTAAGCTCAGGCTCAATAGCTGTTGCAAAATCAGCTACAGGGTCACTAGTTACAGGTGTAACAGTCGTTGTAACAGTAGGTGTTACAGGTAAAGGTGGAGGTGGTGGTGGAGTTACTGGAGTACTACTACCATCAACATCATCATCACTAGTTACAGGTGTAACAGTTATAGTCGTTGGCGACGGTGGTGGTGGAGTCACTGGAGTTGATTTTGCATCAGCAATTAACTGATCAATATTCTTATCAATATCTGCAAATCGCTTTTCTAAATCATTCACAGAACCACTTAATTCTTGAGCTTGAGCATCTGACAACAATTGATTCGTAGCATTCTCTGATATAACTTTCTTAATATTTATGAGCTTAACTTTTTTAGATTCTGCTGTATTTATATTCTTTAAATACTTAGCTAAATTTTCCTTAGCTTGATTTAATTCAGCCTCAGACATACCTGTTAATGAATTTTCAAATTTATCAAGCTGAGTATTATAAATTTCTAATTTATTCACAGCTTTACCGTAATTACTATTCTGTACATCAGTACCAGAATCAGCAATAGAGACTGTAGGAGCTGGAATAGGATCGTCACTAAATTTCGCATCAGGGAATTTAGCTCTAATTAAATTCTTAGCCTCATCAACCTGTTGTGAAAAAACATTTAAACTTTCTCTTAAAGCTTGAGCTTGATTTTCTGTTAACATTTTCATGTTTTCTTGTCCATTATATCCTTGAGTTTTATCCACAATTCTATATAAAGCATCATTTATAATTCCTTCTAATTCAGATTGATTATTAAGGATTGCATTAAGCTTAGGGTCGGTAGAACCATTGGTTAAATCAGCAACCAGACTTACAATATTGCCATTAGCTTTTAAAGCTTCTTCTGCAGCAATTTGGTACATTTGATTCTGGTGATCTGTTCCTTCAGTTGCGACATTATTACCTGGAATAATAGGATTATGTGGCTGAAGTATTACTTGTTGGACATTTCTTGCTTCAGCTTTCTGTGATTTAATTTGTTGTTTAGTAACATTTTCAACAGAAAGCTTATCATCATTAACAACAGAATCAAACACATCCTTTGCAAAAAGGGGCGGGTTTAATAAATCTTTTACATCAAGCCTTTTAAATCTAGGACCTGATGATGAGAAATCACCATCTGGATTAGTTTCAACAAAAGTTGCGCTAATAAAATCCTGCTTTCTTTTAAGACGATTCATTTTACCGCCTTCTTCAATATTACTAATCACTGCTTTTGGGATTAATGCGATACCTAATAAATGTCCACCTTTTTTCTGTTCCTTGAATACAGGAACTGCTACCTGATTTTTATTGTTAGTTGGTAATGCTAAAAGTATATTCTTAGCTTTTTTCACTTCTGTAGGTCCAAGCCCCATACCTCGGTCTGTATATTTACCTTTAATTGTTATTTCAGGTGGGCTAGGCGGTGTAATATTTACTGAAGTCATAATTTTATATTCTCTTTGGTTAATATAAGGTAATACATTATTATTTTTGATAAAGAATCAAAAAATCTGTAAATATTATTTTAATACAAAATAGAATGCGTAAATATATAAATTTCATTAAGTATTTACCGAATCTTAAAATTATCTATCAAATTTTTGTAATATGTATCTTATATAGATCATGAAACCAGTAAATAATACTTCTACTACTAATACATTGGTAGCAACACCAGTAAATGCTAAAAAAGGGAAAAAGCCAAGTGCAGCAGAAAAAATTCTCAACGCACCATTTACAGATGAGAATTTAGCATTAGTTCGTACGCTGATGAGTGAGCCTGAATATAAAATAGAAGTCGGACCAGACGGTTTAGTAACTGAAGCTGAACTAGCTAAAATAGATGATACGACTGGTGAACATCAGAGCAACACTTTATTTAATAAAATAAATGCAGAGCTAGTAAATATACATCTAAATGACTATGAAGCTCCATTAGATACAAACAGCATAAATCTAACTGCTGATATTATGAGAATTGTTATCCCTGCTTTTATTAATAGTCCAGATGAATTATCTGCACAAATAATACAGTCACCACTAATGAAAGGTAAAGATGCTGACTTACCACAGCTTATGAAGGGAGTTAAAGCTGAAGCAGAGTGGAAAGAAATTATCAGTGATGGTAAAGGAATGCAAAAAGTTCTAAGCTCCATTGCAACTGCAATTAAAGCAGAAGGTAGCGAGAACGGTTTAAGCTCAAATCCAGATCAAGCAAAACTTAGTTATGAATTTGATCTTTTAGCAAAGAAAATTGATGTATCAAAAACGAATATAAAAGCTCCGAATAAATTAGTCAGAGGGGTTGTGGGAACAGTTAAGTATACTGGAATTGGAGTATCAGCTCTTGGTACATTAGCTTCACTTGCACTTGGAGGTTTTGACATGGCTACAGGAAACCAGTACAATACCTTTGCAGATGGAGGAGAACAAGCAATAGAGAGACTGGTAACACCAGGGAAAACTATTGCAGACCTTAAGACTTCTTTTGCTCAGTTTGCTCAGGACAATACAAACAAAGCAAATCAAGTTAAGGGACAAGCTCCAAAGGTTTCTGGTGATACAAGTGGTTCTGAAATAAGTAAACAAATTGAAGCTAACAAAAACAATCCATATGTTGCATCATCAGACACAAGGTCTCAAGCTAAGAGAAGAGAAAATATTCTATCTTTTTTAGAAACAGCTAAAACCTCAGAGCCTGATAGAATACCTTTTGAAGTTGCTAACATTGCAGTTGCAAAAGAAGGAACACCTACTAATAATGATGAAATAAATATGTTCAAAGCAGTTATCAATGGTAAGCCTCACGGATTATATTATTTACCACCAGTAGGTGCATCTTCAAGTAAAGAAATTGTAGCTATCCAAGAATTTGACAATGGAAGCAAATCTATTGATGATTTCAAAAAACAAAATACGGGTTTCACTCCTACTGGAAATACAACTCTAATCATTATTGATCAAGGACTTACTGGAGTTAGCGTTGATGTTATTACGATTGCTAAAGGAGTAGACAAAGTAATCAAAAAAGCTACACCCTAGTAATAGAGCCCAGAACCCCACAGGCAAAAGTGAATTTGAGAGACTTTACAGTTCCCTATTCACATCAAACCAGCTAGAGAATACAGCAAGAATTGGGCAGATTCTTTCTCCCTACTCGGATTTAGAGCAAAAAATCATACATGAACTAATTTCACATCATCGAGAATTATTCACAAATGATACTAAAGGTGATGAAGAGTTTTTAAATAACTTAGAATACATAGTTAACGAGACTAAAGATTTTATGATACCCCCTCAAGCAGCCCCAAATAGTCCAAAAAACCACTAATCCTTACTTTTGTAAGGTATAATGGGATTATGACAAATAATATTCAGAAGCAA
>CALBDR010000501.1 GCA_937927525.1 uncultured Candidatus Melainabacteria bacterium | reverse complement strand
GTATTAGTACTCTGTCCTACTCGTGAATTAGTAGTTCAAGTAGCAAATGAGTTTGAGAAATTCACTGAAACAAAAAGAGATGTAGAAGTTATAGCTATTTATGGTGGACAAAACATCAGTATCCAGCTAAAAGCCTTAAAAAGGAATAAAAAACAAATCATAATAGGTACTCCTGGAAGGATAATGGATCACCAAAGAAGAGGAACCTTAAATTTAGAGTATTTAACCACACTTATCCTTGATGAAGCTGATCAAATGATAGATATGGGCTTCCATGAAGATATTGAAACTATTCTCTCTGAAACTCCAGATGATAGACAAACTGTAATGTTCTCAGCAACTATGAACAAGAAGCTCATGGCTTTAATGGAAAAATTCCAGAAAAATCCTGAACATATCAGTGTCATGGATAGCCAAGAACAAAGCAAACAGATAAAACAGCTTTATTATGAAATTAACTCTAGAGATAAAACAGAGGCAATAAAAAGATTAATTGCTTTCTATAATTTCGACTCAGCATTAATTTTCTGTAACACGAAGATTAAAGTAGATGAGCTAACAGAGGTTTTACTGGAGAATAACTACACTGCTGCTGCACTTCACGGTGACTTAGACCAAAAGAAAAGAGATAAAGTAATGGCAGCATTTAGAAAAGGTGCTATTAAATTCCTTATTGCTACTGATGTTGCCGCTAGGGGAATTGATGTCGATGACTTAAGTGCAGTTATAAACTATGACTTTCCTAGGTTCGGTGAAGACTATGTACATAGAATAGGGAGAACTGGAAGAGCAGGTCGTGAAGGCTTAGCCCTCAGTTTTATCGGCAGGAATGAATTAGAGCATATGCGCAAGACGGCTCGCATGAAAAAACTGAAGCTTACTGAAGCTAAAATCCCTGGAATCAATGATATTCAAAGACAAGTTTTACATACCATTAAAAATGATATTTCAAATGTCAAACTAGAAGAGCAGGATGAAAAATTAGTAAGCCAATTTTTAGAGCTTTGTCAAGAAATGAATTTATTTGAAGACCAAATTTTTGCTTTACTTCTAAAGCATCTATCTGAAACTAAAATTAATAATTTGAATTCAAAAATCCAGTTTGAAAAACCACAATCATCTCATAGAGAAAGAAAACACCATAGAAGTGGTAATAATAATTTTGGTGGTGGCGGTGGATTCAAAAAAGCCGGTAAACACCACAAGCGTAAGCCTATTTTAAAATCTGGTGGTGGGCATAAGAAAAAACATAGACATTAATAATGTTCAAAGTCGTCCATAGATCTTTTATTAGAAAGATCGCCATATAAAAATATCGCTATATTATAGACTGCCATGTTTAAATGGTTAATAAGCTTTGAGTGCCTCTTCGGCATAAACTTCTGAGCAGTATCTAATACACCATAGACATTAAATAAAAGTCCAGAAGTATTTTTCTGAGAATCTGGGTGCTGCATAGCAACAGCATTAGAAACCATAGAACTGAAAACCCTAAGTAAATCCATAGATTTATTGAGTGGCTTAAATGCTAAACCAAGTATGGAACTTAATAAAACAAAATGCCCTGAAAGAGCAAGACTGTGTCCTTTTTCTTTATGAGGAGCTACAAAAACTTTTCTATTTTTTGTAAAAAGATCCTCATTATATATTTCCC
>CALBDR010000500.1 GCA_937927525.1 uncultured Candidatus Melainabacteria bacterium | reverse complement strand
ATAATACCCATGTCTAACCTCCTTAATTAAGACCTAGTTTGAATTAGTTACAAAGGTATTTATCGGAGGTATTTGTGTGAGCTTTAATGTTTGCCCTTAAAATGGGCTTGTTATAGTAGGGCTTTTTTAATTCTTTGGGTCTGAAACTATAGTTCCAGACCCATCGAATCAGCAGAACATACTATAACTAAGGAGTGTATTTTACTATGGAAGCAAGTTAAGCGCAAGCTGTGGCGTAGAGTTAGCCTGAGAAAGCATAGCAGCAGCAGATTGCTGTAGTATCTGTCCTCTAGTAACTTCAGCACTTTCAGCGGCAACATCAACATCTTGTATCCTTGATCTCGCTCCTCGAAGGCTTTCTGCGTACCTATCTAAATAATCTAGGTTACTTTGTAGTGAGTTTTCATAAGCACCGACAGTTGATCTCATCCTAGAGATATTGTTAATCATAGTATCTAGCTCTGCAAGACCACCAGAGGTAGCAACAGTAGTACCACTAAGGCTGGCAACTCCAGTAGATCCTACTGAGAATTCACTTAAAGTAATGCTTGCTCCTTGACCGATAGAACCATTTGAACTAGTACTGAAGTTGACTTGGAAGCCGACATCTGTGGTAGCACCAGCAGATGTTTTCATGACTAGTTGTTCACCATCTTCAGCACCGATTTGCAGAGTGATGTCTTGCGTTCCATCGAGTAAGTTAATACCATTAAATGTTGCTTGGTTTCCCATATCATCGATGGCTTGAACTCTTTCATTGATTTCTCTTTGAATAGCAGCAAGCTCGTCTTGTGAAATAGTTCCGTTGTAAGCTTGAACAGTAAGTTCTCGAATTCTTTGTAAGTTTTCTTGAACAGTAGATAGGGCTCCATCTAATGTAGAGATCATCGCCATACCGTCTCCGATATTTCTTTTAGCTTGATCCATTCCTCGAATGAGAGTTGTCATTTTGTTAGTAATAGAAAGTCCGGCAGCATCATCACCAGCTCTATTAATTCGATATCCAGTCGATAGTTTTTCAATTGACTTCTGGACCATCTTAGTGTTGTTTCTCAAAGATCTTTGAGCAAACAGACTTTGTGTATTAGTATTAACTGCAATTCCCATTATGTACTCCTTCCGATTAGTTATATTTAGTATGTATTAGCTACACCATAAACTATCGGCAAGAAGCATTAATAACTTTAGCTTTTTTTTAAAGCAAATAATGTAGACTTTGTTTTTTTAGTCTACATTATTTCCTTAGCTACCTCCCCCCCCTGGATTAAGGCAGCAATGATAAAGCAATCTGAGGTGCAGAATTTGCCTGAGACAACATAGAGGAAGCTGTTTGCTGTAGTATCTGACTTTTTAACAACTCAGCACTTTCAGCAGCTACATCAACGTCTCTAACTCTAGATCTAGCTCCTTCAAGACTTTCACTATATCTATCTATGTAATCCATGTTACTCTGTAAAGAGTTTTCATAGGCACCGACTGTAGATCTCATTCTTGATATGTTATCTATCATGGTATCAAGTTGTGTAAGTCCATTAGCAGTAGCAACAGTAGTACCACTAAGGCTGGCAACTCCAGTAGATCCTACTGAGAATTCACTTAAAGTAATGCTTGCTCCTTGACCGATAGAACCATTTGAACTAGTACTGAAGTTGACTTGGAAGCCGACATCTGTGGTAGCACCAGCAGATGTTTTCATGACTAGTTGTTCACCATCTTCAGCACCGATTTGCAGAGTGATGTCTTGCGTTCCATCGAGTAAGTTAACACCATTAAATTTTGCTTGTGTTCCCATGTCATCGATGGCTTGAACTCTTTCATTAATTTCTCTTTGAATAGCAGCTAGCTCATCTTCAGAGTTAGTACCATTAAGTCCCTGTACGGTAAGTTCTCTAATCCTTTGTAAGTTATCCTGCACAGTTCCTAAAGCACTATCAATAGTGGAGATCATGGCAATACCATCTCCAATATTTCTTTTAGCTTTATTCATTCCTCGAATGAGAGTTGTCATTTTATTACTGATGGAAAATCCAGCAGCGTCATCACCAGCTTTATTTATTTTAAAACCAGTGGATAACCTTTCGATAGATTTTTGTACACTACCAGTGTTCATTCTTAAAGCCCTTTGGGCAAACAAGCTTTGAACATTGGTGTTGACAGTAGTAATACCCATATTTATCCTCCTTAAAGGTTCGTCCTTCAAGTTTAGCTATCGGCTATATGGTCTAGAAACTTTAGCTTATTTGTAATTTTTTTGGTCTAGATTGTTAAATTTTTTCTATATCTTTAGGGTTAGAGTTCCGTATTGCTCAGGTTTCATGTCCAATTAAAAAAGAGCAAGACTCTCTTTTAAAGAGAATCTTACTCTAGTGTA
>CALBDR010000499.1 GCA_937927525.1 uncultured Candidatus Melainabacteria bacterium | reverse complement strand
AAGCTAAATATTTAATTGAAGTAAGTAAAATTAAATTATTCGCAAATACTAAAAATATTTCTAGTATTACTGAAGAGGCTGGTGAAGTGAAGATTTATGCTAATTTACGCTTACAGAAATGGTTGCGTTCACAAAGAGCATTACCACAGATTATTCAGTCTAAGACTATGTTTAAGCCTGGTACCGCTGGTGGTATGAAAAATGCTCAGTCTCATATTCTTCTAAAAAGTGAATATATGGATGTTGATCAGAAGCTAGAGTCTGTAAGAGAGATACTTCAGGTCTTAGAAGTTTAGTACTTATTTAATAAATATTTTTAGCTTAAAAAACTCTAATATTATCTTAATGGAATTTATATTAAGATAATCTAGGTGCTTGACTCAGTATTTGCTAATCTAAGCCCCAGGAACAGAGAAGAATTTATCGGTAGAACATCTTCATGATAATAAAAATTTGTTGATAGGAAAATCATAGAACTACCTGGTTTATAATTAGGTAAATATGTGTGGAATCGTTTCTTATGTTGGTTCTGAGCCTAAGGCTGCTAGACTCTTGCTTCAAGGTCTAAAAAGTCTTGAGTATAGAGGTTATGATTCTTCTGGTATCGCATTATTAAATGATTCACTTAAGGTCTATAAAAATAAAGGTAAGATTTTAGATCTTGAGAAGAATATTTATTCTTTATCTGAGCAGGAACAGAGTGAAGTTGAGCAAAGTATCTGTGGTATTGGGCATACACGCTGGGCTACTCATGGTGAACCTAATGATGTTAATGCTCATCCACATGTAGATAGTGATGGATCTTTAGCGATAGTTCATAACGGTATTATTAGAAACTATCAGAAACTCAGAACTGAACTTGAAAGCGATGGCTATGTTTTTAAAAGTGATACTGATACTGAAGTTATCGCAAATCTTTTCTCATTTATTAGAAAAAATCTGATTGAAGCTAATGCATATGAAGATTTCAAGGCTCTACAAGAACTAAGTCAGAGATTAGAAGGGAGCTATGCACTGGCAATAATAATTAATGATTCTAATTTAAATGATGTTACTAAGCCTGTGAAAAGAATTTTACTTGCTAAAAATGAGTCCCCACTTGTAGTTGGGATTGGTGACCAGGAAAATTTTGCAGCTAGTGATAGTGATACTGTTTTACAGTTCACAGACAAAATTGTGCGTTTAGCTGATAAAGAACTTGCAGTTATCAGTAAAAATACTATCGAGATTCAAGATTTTGATGGTAATGAAATTAAACCTGTTATCGAAGTCTTGAAGCAGACTGATTCTATTATGGACAAAAAAGGTTACAAGCACTTTCTACTTAAAGAAATTTATGAACAGCCTACAGTTTTATCTAAAATGCTGTCATTGATTGAAGATCAATCATTTGAAAATTTTAAATTAATAGATTTTCAAATTGATTTTACTAATATTGATAAGGTTTACTGTATCGCTTGTGGCTCTGCATATCATTCAGCTCAGGTTCTTAAATCTATACTTGGTGCTTGGGCAGCGATTCCTGTCGAAGTAATTATTGCAAGTGAATTTAATTATCAAGTAAACTTTTTATCTGATAAGGATTTGGTGATAGGAATTAGTCAGTCTGGTGAAACTGCTGATACGATACTTGCTTTACAGAGAGCTAAGCAATCTGGTGCAAATTTGCTTGCTATAACGAATAGACCAGCTTCCGCGATTAATAACTTATGTGGAGTAAACACTTATATCACTCCAGCTGATATTGAGATTTCGGTAGCATCTACTAAAGCTTACACTTCACAAATTCTTGCTCATTATTTATTAGCTTTGCAGATCGCGGTTTCACGTAAAGCTCTTGCTGAAGACTTTTTTAATGAGATTTTACTGAATTTGAAAATGTTACCAGTGCTTATCGAGCAAACTTTACATCGAGCAAATACTTATAAAGAGCAAAGTTTAAACTATGCTAACTATAAAGATTTCATATTTTTAAGTCGAGGTATTAACCATGTAACGGCGATGGAAGGAGCACTTAAATTAAAAGAGCTTAGCTATGCTCATGCTACAGCATACCCTAGTGGTGAATTAAAACATGGGCCTATAGCTATTCTTGATGAAAAGGTTCCCGTGATTAGCATTTCAATCCCTAGTAAATATGAAAATGAACAGATTATTGCTGAGAAAGTTATTCATAATGCTTTGGAAGCCAAGACTAGAAAGGCTCCTAGTATATTAATTACGACAGATTCTAATCATGACCATGTTAATGAATTTGATCTGGTTGTTCGTATTCCTGATATAGATCAGATCTTTAGTCCGATACTTGCTACTATTCCACTTCAGTTCTGGGCATATTATATTGCTGAGGATTTAGGTAAAGATGTGGATCAGCCTCGTAATCTTGCTAAGTCTGTTACTGTTGAGTAATTAATAATTAATCTTTATAAACATCAGAAACAGTATTAAAGCTAGACAATGTATTTTTTAGTGCTTCAATCTGATCAGCTAATGCATCCTTAAAACTATTAGGATTTTCTTCTTTATCTTTCTCAACATCTCTGATTTTATTATTTATGTCTTTAATACCTTTTTTAATATCATCCTGAACTAAGCCATACTCAATACTCGTTACAGTATTCTGAACTGATTCTTCTAGCTTTGCTTTATAATCAAGTGTTTCTTGTCTATTAAGATATGCTATAGATTCATTAGCAAAATCTTTAGTCAATTGAAGAGTGTCTAAAAGTAACCTACTAGCGTATTTTGTAATATATGAAACCTGAGAATTATTACCATGCTTATTAGAATTGTTTAAAAGATGAAACTGGGTGATCTCTAAAACTTGTCCACCACCACCTTCTACATCAGTAATAATGCGAGCTTGAATATCTTTTCTATCAAGTAT
>CALBDR010000498.1 GCA_937927525.1 uncultured Candidatus Melainabacteria bacterium | reverse complement strand
AATTACAAACAAAGCTGAGTATTATTTTGATACAAATTTAAACTTAAAAAGTACAACAATTATTAATACATCTTCGAGTACAGTTGCAACTTATTCATATAATCTTTCAGCTAATCAAGCAACTTTAGTTATTGCTGATGGTCTTCTAGATTTAAAATACACTGACACAAGCCAATGGTCTATTTCTGCTACAGATACTCAACTCTATAAAGACAATACTTTATTTATACAAAGCTTATCGGGGTGTAAGACTATTCAAATTGATCCATTAGAGAGAATTTGGGTTATTTATAACAATAACCAAATTGCAGTAATTGATCCAAACAATCCAGAAAATGAAATATCTTTTGAGTTTACTGTTGGGACAAACACACCAAAAGAAAAACATAACTTAAGCTTTATTAATACTTACAATCACGATACTAAAGAAACACAATGGTTAGCAGTTGTGTATTTTTCAAATGAGTCTTTTATGTATTTTTTGGATCTTAATGGACGTTTAGTAAAAACATTAAACATCAACTCATTTTATAATTTGTCTGTATTAGAAAGTTTGAATCAAACTAGCGAAGATTTTGAATATTTGTTTAAAGGGGATTTTACTGGATATGAGTTTAAAAGAATTTTTAAAAAGCTTGCACCATATAACAACAAACAACAATTAGTTTTAAAAACTTCTGTTAAAGATAAAGCTTATGATACAAGTAGTTATTCTATTTTTAAATCTTTTGCAGCAATAGACGACTGGGAACAGCAAAGCTGGCAACACTTAGCGATTACACTGAAAAACAATACCTTTTCAGTATATAACAACGCCAAAAAAATAACTCATCTTACGTTTCCGGGAAATTATGAGCTTTCGTACGAACAACAGCCGTCTTTCTTTATCGGAAGTTCGGTTGGCTCTAAAAATGGAGCAAATAAAGAGAATGGTGTTGTTGTAAATATTTTTAATGGATTAATTGGTGAAATAAAGATGTTAAATTATAGCTTAGATGAAGATAAGCTTGAAATGTTTTTACGCAAAGAATTTATATCAGAAAATTTATATTGGTCATTGCCCGTTCCATCAATTCAATATGTCGAAACTATTGAAAGATTTTTTAAGAATAAAGTACCTGGACATAAATCTACATTTTATTCAATAAATTTAGCTGGAACTGGTATAACTGATGTTCAAACTAGAAAATTAATTGAAGAACAGCTATTATCAATAGTTTCTGAAATTGCTCCGATATATACTAATTTAGTAAAATTTAACTGGGTTTAAGTTTTAATAACATAAATAGTTCTAAATGGCTTTTGTTCTGCTAGCAAACAATGAAAGATCTTCTAATAATTCTTTATTTTATAGAATTACATCAGAAGATTTATACACTATTCATTACAGGGTAAGTTCAGACACACTCGATTTAAACTCTAGTTCATATAAAGCCGTTTATACAACTACACTAGATTCAAACCCACAAGTTTTTGATCTTGAAAATGGCTTAAGCGTAAATGTTGATACAACAAATAACTATTTTACTGTAAATGTATTTTTAGCTGATCTACAGGATCAACCTGTTAGTCAAGCAAATATTACAGCAAGATTTGTTTCAGGTTTTCCTCAAACAACTTGCGTTATATATCCTCAAAAGTTTTTTAAAGAAGATACAGTTGAACAAATTACATTAAACGCGACCAACTACACTCAAAGTCCTGGTACATATTTCTACGGAGAAGGACATACAGAAACTTTTATTCTTTCTTCTAATCAAACAAATACTTTATGGTATGTCGGTAATGAGATTAATGATATTAAAGCTAATTTATTAATATCTTCAACGTTTGATGTAAACCCTGTTAGTTTGTATACTTTTCAAACAGAAATTACAAGTCAGTCAGATACATATATACAATACCCAGTAAGTGTGTTGTGTGTTAATGATGAAATTTCAGCAACTGGACCAATTATAAAATATGACGATACAACAGGAGAACCGAGCTTTTATCCGTTTTTTTCTTCAAGTCGAGATACCAACGGTTTTCTGAGCGACACAAACACAAAATTTAAAAATGACATACAAGTTAAGAAATATCCTAATATATTTTTATATTCACTAAACCCTCCCTTTATTCCTTCGTCTTCATTTGTTTTATCTCTATCTGAGTTAAACGAGCAACAGTTTACTGGAAGAGTATTTCCTTCTCAAAACACAATTTTCAAGCCTACCTTACTAGGAACGTCCTGGGAAATTATTGCAGAAAGTGATGGAGAAGAGCCGTTCCCAGACTGGTCTTATGATACGGGAATTCTTCCCTCAATTTCAGCTTATCAATTTCCTCTATCTTATTACAGTCAAGATGACATAACAACCGAGGAAGCAATTTTTAAAGCATCTTTAAATAGTAATACAACTTTATTTTTTCAAGCCTCAGCTCTGAACTCATTAGTAATTGATTATCCTCCGTATGATTGGATTCCGAGGAATCAATACACTTTAGCAGGCTCTGTTTCTGCAACAATTTTACCTTACCCTGGAGGAGGTATTATAAATGTATACACTCCAAACTTTTTTAATCTTATAAACACTCCAGTTTATATTTACAGTTTCATTGAAACGAGAAACGTTTCAATAGAAGAATTTTCTTTGGTTAAAAGCATTATATTATACAGTGAACAAACAACTGATGTAATTGTAATCTCTGGATCTAAACTTTTAGAATTATATGATATTGGTTATGTTACTGATACAATGAGCTTTTCGGATATAGGTCAAGTAACTTTATCAGCTACTACAGAATTCTACACTGATACTAATTTTAATAACACATTTTCAATTAGTTATAAATTTGAAAATATTTTTGAAACGGTCGGTAGATATGATAACATAGATCCTTTTTATTATAGAGACTCAAAGAATATAGAGCTTTTAAAAAATATTAAAGCACCAAAGCTTTCACCAAATGAAGTAGCAACAAGTGATAATGTAAATAGTCTTATTGACAAACATATTAGAATACTGAATGAGATAGATGCTTACACTAAAAATTATGAAAACAAAATAAACATTAGTGAAATTACAACACAACAAGATACAAAATTTATAGGAGCAGTTTCCTTAGAAAATTCGTCAAAAAACCAACTGGTTTTTGCAACACCAAATGATATTCAATTAATCGAAGGAGTGTATAGAACAGAACCATTGTTTAAACACAAGAAAATTGACGATGTGTTTGAATTTAATGATATTGTTGCTATAAAGCGTACTACAGATAATAAAATTGTTGTTTTAGATAGAACATTAACAAGAGTGTCTGTTTATAAAATTGATATAGAGAAAAAAACATTTAATTTGTTTACAACATGGGGTAGGTTTGGAAAACAGCTAAGTTTGCAAGGTTTTAATAAACCAAGCGATATGCATGTTGATCAGTACGATAGAGTTTGGATAGCTGATACAGCTAATAATTGTATTAAACAATTTACAATCACCGGTAGAAATCTGCAAATTATTACTAATGATACCTTTAACAGTTTTCCTCCTATAAGTCTGACAACAGACAGTCATAATAATATCCACGTTTTAACAAAAAAAGAAGTCTTAGTTTTTAACTATGAGGGAAATTATCTTTTTAGTTATAATTTTCCTATCTTAAATGATGTTTTAACGAATATAACCGATAGTTCAAAGATAGAAACTAACTACTCTAAAGAGATAATTTATATCTCTCATTCTACAGGAGTTTATAAGTTTTTTAAGAACGGAGTTTATCAAGACAATTTAATTGATAATTTTACATTTGAAAATGAAATTCTAGAAAATTACGAATCAATTTTTCAAGATAAATTTCGTAACACATATATAGTCACTCAAGACAAACTGCTTAAAATTGCAGATTTAATGTTTTTAAAAAACAATAAGGCTGTAGATCAAAATACTCTTTTTTGGCCTAAAACAGATTTATTGATATCGGATGATGATTTTATTCAAGGTTGGGTATATTTACAAATTTTTCATAGAATGTGGGACAACATTGAATTATTTAGGAATATTTTATTCTATGATGAGACAGTGTGTAAAACTTTTCTGCCTCCAATACACGAAAAAGAAGACTTAGTAATAGGACAAAATGAGATCGTTCTTAATAGTGTTATTAACAGATTATCAGAACAACTATGGGCTAATGTTAAAACAATAGTAGATGGTTATTTTGATGTAGAATGTTTACCTACAAGAGTTAAACCACCAGACCGTATCATTACTACAACTGTTGTTGATTGTGAGTTTGATTACAGAGCGGTATGTTATGATTGTGAAATTGTAGTGGAAATAATTTGTTTAGATTGTGATTTAGACGGATATGTAAGATGTTTTGGAGATCCAACTCGAACTCCTACACCAACTCCCACACCAACTCCTACACCAACAGCTACACCTACAGCAACTCCAACAGCAACGCCTACAGCAACACCAACACCCACACCAACAGCTACTCCAACAGGAACGCCTACAGGTACACCTACTGCAACACCAACAGGAACACCTACAGCAACTCCAACAGGAACACCTACAGCAACACCAACGGCTACTCCAACAGGAACACCTACAGCAACACCAACGGCTACTCCAACAGGAACTCCTACAGCTACGCCTACAGCAACACCAACGGCTACTCCAACAGGAACGCCTACAGGAACTCCTACAGCTACGCCTACAGCAACACCAACGGCTACGCCTACAAGAACACCTACAGCTACGCCTACAGCAACTCCAACTGCCACACCTACAGGAACGCCTACAGCAACACCAACGGCTACACCTACAGGAACGCCTACAGCTACGCCTACAGGAACGCCGACTGCAACACCGACTTACACACCGACTGCAACACCGACTGCAACACCAACGTACACACCTACTGCAACACCAACTTATACACCGACTGCAACACCAACTTATACACCGACTGCAACACCAACGTACACACCTACTGCAACACCAACTTATACACCGACTGCAACACCAACTTATACACCTACTGCAACACCGACTTATACACCTACTGTAACACCAACCTCTACACCCACAGCAACACCATGTATTCCAATTTGTATATACGAACCTTGCGGAGGCGGTTGCTGTCCTCCGGGTAATAATGGTGTATGTAGTGGTAATTGCAGCGAAATATTAAATGCAGCTGCTTCTACATGTCCTGAATTATGTGCTCCAAGTGTTCCTTGCATAGGATGCTGTAACGGAGGAGATTTTGAAGATGAGTTAATTATTTGGGGAGCATGGACTCCAGATCCTTCAACTGTATGTGAAGGTCAAGAATTTACTCAAACAAGAAGTCCTGTAGGTGGAGCATGTATGCAATGTTATAGCCCTGAACAAAGACAACAAACAGGAACCAAGCCTAAACAATGTCTTTATATCCCGTGTGCAAGTCAGGACTGCTGTGCTGCTGGTACTTCAGGAACATGTACAGGAAATTGTGATGATATACTAGATCCAGATGCTTCAACATGTCCAGAAAGCTGTGCACCAACAGCACTCTGTGCAGGTTGCTGCACAGGAGAACCAGCATGGACTGAATGGGAACCAGATCCTTCAACTGTATGCGAAGGTGAAGAATTCACTCAGACGAGATATCCTGGAGGATTCTGTGCTAGTTGTTGGGAGCCTGAAACACGAGAACAAGTAGGAACAAGAGCTTTTGATTGTGGAGAACCTGCTATGAAGGATAACGAGACAGGCTTATGGAGGACAGTTGATTTAAGTGAAATATGTCAAGGTGAATTTGTAGAAGTGATAATTCCTTGTATTGGTACTGCTGGAGATCCTGGAGATTTCTCTTGTTGTCCTAATGTTTATGATAGTCAAGCAATATGCTTTGGTCCAGCAGAGCTAGAGGGAACCAAACCTTGTATAGGTTGTACAAATCCATACTCACCTTCGTACGATCCTACAGCAAAAATTGATGACGGAAGTTGCGAAACGTGTGCTAATGCAGGAAGATGTGTTATACCTGATCCAGATGAAGGAGCAAATTGCAATGAATTATCAGACGGTGGTTGTTGTGATGAATACTGCTTAGAAGCTGGAGATTGTTCAGGTACATTCGCTAATTCATTTACAGCTGAAAACGGAACTTATTATCCAAGTTGTTATGGATAAAATTAATAAAGCTGTTGCCTTCTAATATACTCATATGATAATTATACATATGAATACTTTGCCTGACGACAAATTAAAATATATATCCAAAATTGTTTTAAATTTAATAACTAAAAGTTCAACTTTTAAAAATCAGCTACAATCAACCTTTCCTGAAATATATTCAGACATTGAAAGTGCTTCAACAAACCCAAACTGTAGCTGTAGAGGAAAAGTTGAAAGTAAAGTTGTAGTAGAAAGAGACAAAGCATTAGGTGTTGTTAACGACCTTCTGTCAAAACAAGGAGATGACCCTGAAATTCAAGCAGTCATTAATATACCATACGATACGTTAACTCCTACATATTATGGAGGAAAAATGTTTCAGATTGAAAATTCCCCAGAAGCATATAAGCAGTTTTATGACACACTTCTTAAAGAAAAAGCAACTTATAGAGCTTTTTCAACTTGTGTCGATGCTAATAATAAGCTTTTAATTCATTTCGTGTAATATGACTATTTCGGGTTTAATTTATTTTATCCTTTTGAGTGTAGGTGTATCTTACATGTGGAGCTTTGCTGAGATATTCAGGCCAGTAAGAAATTTTGTTGCGAGAATTCCATACGTTCGAAGACCTCTTTTGTGTCCAGAATGCAGTTCTTTTTGGATGGGTTTTGGAGTTTCCTTTTTTTACAATCCTGCAGTCTTGAATGTCTTAAATTTTACTCCTTTTACAAACATTTGTTGTGGATTAGTTACTCATCTTGTTGCATCAGTCTTGTATAAATATATTACAAGCTTATCATCAAACGATAAGTATTCTAATGACACGATATATTAATCTCAAGTTAACTGATCTTGGAGTAGATGTAGGACCTTTTTTTGATATATATTTAGATGATGATAATTTTACAAATCCTGTTAGACAAAACGTTTCTGTTCTTTCATTGAGCGCTGGATATATATTAGAAGTTAATCAACCCACAGTAACTGAAGTAAGAGTTAAATCTACCGGTATTTGCACAAATTATGTTGATAAAGTAATACCTTGTGTTTCAACACCATAAATAAGAGACTGACTCATTTATATCAACAATAAGTATTTTAATGACAAAATATATTAGTATTAAAATTAAAGGTCTGGGAGCAGATGCAGGACCCTTTTTTAATTTGTACTCGAATGTTGACAACTTTACAAGTCCCATCAGAGAGAACGTTTCTGTTCTTTCATTGAGTGCTGGGTATATTTTGGAAGTAGATGAATTAGTAAATCAAATAAGAGTCAAATCTATTGGTATTTGTACGAATTATGTTGATACGCTAATTCCGTGTTAGTGTCTTTAGTACCAAAGCTCTTGACAGCTGTTTGAAATGTCTTTTAACAGTTTTAAAACTGTTTTCGTTTTGTACTTCAAGGAAGAAACACGCTTTAAACGAGCTTTTGTTTGATTAACTGGATTTTGTTCAGCAGCTCGTAGTTTTATCAAAATTCTGTCTACTTGAAAATATACATCCGCTAGCTCCTGATCAAAATTTTCTAGTGGAAACGGTAACGGTTTCTTTGATTTTGGGACCAATGTATCAGGATTTATCGAATTAAAAATTGTATGGTCTTTTATAGAATTCACAAATATATTTATTCAATAACGTTGTATATTAGTTTAGTTACCAGTCTACCTTAATCTCAGCTTGATCAGACTCAGGAAGAGGCAGAGTAACGGATTCTATTGGTGTTGTTTGCGTAGTTGCAGTAAATTGCATATACACTCCGTTAACTTGATTGCAAGATTGACATTTAAAGCTATTTTTTTGGTTTAATTGAATTTGACAATCATTTGGTTGACGACAGTAAGCACAAGATAATTTGATACTAAATTTTGAGATTTGTTCTAGCTCTGCAAGTTCAGCAGCTCTAAGAAAATTGGTTTGTTTTTGAATTAAAATTGAGTTAAAGATTGAAAATCCTATAATTTGTAAAACAAATACAATAGTAAACCATGACCAAAATGTTCCAATCAAAGTACTTGCAGCTAGAGCAAGCAAAGCAGAAATCAAGCTTGTGCCGACTAAAGACAGAACAATAATAAGAATCTCAGGCTTTTTCATTTAAAGTAACTTGATTATACAAAGTATCAGTGACACTCTCTACATATTGCAATATTTCGAGTGGTTGCAAGACATTGGAAGATAGTTCCATGTTTCTTTCATCACATTTTTCTCCTAGAATATCAACAGCTTCTTTTAAAGCTGCCCATCGACAAATTTCGTATGTAGACATTCCATCTAGAGTTGTTTTCTTTTTTGGAACTGTTTCTTGAATAATTGTTTTTTTCATATACCATATTTTTCTTTATTTTGAAGGACTCGACAACATTAAACTTTCTTCATAAATATCTTTTGGTAGTTGCTCAACAAATGATAAAACACCGGTTTGGATAGCTGCTGAGAAGTCTTCTTCTGTTAAGTAAAAGGAATGACCTCCAGGTAAATAAGCAAATCTGTGAGAATATTTATCGCTTTCAATATATAACAAGAAATCTCCAGCTCTAATAGTGTTAAAAGCATAAAAACCTCTGCAAAGTGGTTTATTTCTCATCGTAGTCTAATAAACTTATCATAAACTATCCTGTTGTTCAAGCAATAATAAACATTAAATAAATATACATGATTTATCGGCCTTATACTAATAATGCAGGAGTTCCTGGCAGTTCAACTGGTACAATTAAGCCACAATCTTATCCACAAACAAGTCTTCTTGGAGCATTTGTGTCTCGATTACCATATGCGTATCAAATAATCGATACGATGGTAAAAAACAATCCTAAGTTTTACGAATTCAAAAATCAAACATCTCAGAGAGATCAGATGCTTCAAGATCAATCTGTCTTTTTAAACCAAGGTCTTAATCAAGATAACTATAGTTTAGGAACTCCTGGATCATTTAGTATTAACAAGGACTATCAAGCGTTTGTTTACGCTAATGTCGATAAAGATAAACAAAGAAGATTGTCCGATTACAGAAGAATGGCTGCTTATGCAGAGCTAGCTGATTGCTTAGATGAAATTTGTGACGAATGCATCGTTACTGATGAAAATGAAGAAATCACATATTTGACAGTTCATGGTAGTTATAGTAAGACCGTTCAAGATAATTTGTTAAAAGAATATAAAAATTTCATCCAAATATTTGATTTAGAAAATACAGGATGGGAAAAGTTTAGACAACTATTAATCGACGGAGAATTATTTTTCGAAAATTTAATTAAAAAAGACAGAGAAGATTTAGGAGTTATTGGAGTGATGTCAATTCCTTCTGAATTGATTAATCCTGTATATCACAACGTCCAGAATGAACTGTTAAAAGGATTTTTGTTGCAAAAACCTATTATGGGTCCAACTGAATCTTTAAACACTGAAGATCAAATAGAGCTTATGTTCTTACAAAGAGCACAGGTTACTTACATACATTCAGGTTTGTGGAATGAGTTCCGCACTATTAGATTACCTTTTATTGAAAATGCAAAAAGAGCTTACAGACAATTAAGCTTAATTGAGGATTCAGTAGTAATTTATCGTTTAGTACGAGCACCAGAAAGACTTGTATTTAAAGTATATACAGGCAATATGCCTCCTCCAAAAGCTGAATCATACATCAAATCGTTGATGATGAAATATTGGTCCAAAAAGACTTATAACGGAGCTGAAGGCAGAGTGACTAACATATACGATCCTCAATCTATGCTAGACGCCTATTGGTTTCCTGTTGATGCACAGGGCAAAGGTACAGATGTTTCAACGCTTGCATCTGGTGGAGCATTAGGAGAAATAAAAGATCTTGATTACTTTTTAACTAAGCTTTATAAAAGCTTAAAAGTTCCAATTTCGAGATTTTTATCTCCAGGAGATCCGTTTAAGGATGGAGCTGAAATAACAAGAGATGAGTTAAGATTTGCTAGGTTTATCATTCGCTTGCAAACTCAATTTGCAGCCGGCATTAAACAAACGTTCATTACTCACTTAAAGTTAAAAGGCTTATGGAATGAGTATAGACTGAAAGAACAAGCACTTAAAGTTCGCTTTAATGTTCCGACATCGTTTATGGCAATGCGAAATCAGCAATTGCTACAAATGAGATTTGAAAATTACAATTCAGCAACACAAAGTGAAGCAATTTCTAAATCGTACGCTCAAAAATACTACTTGGATCTAACTGCTGATCAAATGAGAGAAAACAGAGAGTGGTTGAGAAAAGATGCTTCTTTAACTTGGGAACTAGCAAAAATTGCTGAATTAGGACCAAACTTCAGAGAACAAATAGCCTTACAACAAGGCCAAGCTGGTGAAGCAGAAGGAGCCTCGTTAATGGGAGGAGGTGGTGGAGGAGGGTCTAGTGAGGGTATTCCTGAGTTTGGATCTGCTGAAACTGAAACTCCAGAAGCAGGAGAAACAGTTCCAGAAACTCCTGAAACACCTGAGGGTGAAGGAGCTGGTGGAACTCCCTCACCAGTAACTGAACCTACAGCAAATGTTTAATAAGTAACATTATGTCAGTTTTACCAACAGGATATCAAGGAGGAACTACATATAATCCTACAGTAACCTCATATGATACACTTTCTTTTCGCATTCAAAGGCAGTTAGGAGCTCCATTAATAAACTTAGAAGTATCAGATGAGCAAGTTTATGATTGTATTACAGATTCTATTGAATATTTTACGAAATGGGCTGGATATACAGAGGAATATCTAGTATTTGAATCAAAACTATATACAGCTGGTGTAGGAATTAAAGTAGATGATCTCATCAATAAAACGCCTGAATTAAAGAACGGAACAGGCGTACCAAACCTCTCGGCTGGTTATGATGTGGACTTAGCTTCTTACCGTAAAGTAATGGATTGCTTCGAGTTTGCTAAAGGAGAAGATACTGGTATCAATACACTGTTTACGTTAGAACAAGCAATGGCTCAACAAATTTATTCGAGTTATATGATTGGTAATTTTGGCTTTGATTTAATTACTTGGGAAACTTTAAAGAGCTTTATAGACACGAGAAATAAAGTTTTAGCAATGACTCCACAATTTCGTTTTGACCCAAGAACACAAATTCTAAGAATTTTACCTGAACCTAAACCTGAGCATACATATCTCGGCGTTGTCGGTTGTTATATAGAAAGGCCTATTAAAGATATAATCAGAGAAAGATGGGTTCAGAAATATGCTTTAGCACTTGTAAAAATCGCTATCGCAAGAGTTAGAGAGAAATATACTGGTACTTCGTTGTTTGGAGGTGGTCAAGTTAACAGCCAGAATGTTCTTCAAGAGGGATTAAAAGAAAAAGAACAATTAGAGCAAGAGTTAATGAATTCATATCAAGATAACATTCCTCCAACCTTTTTTATAGGATAATAACCACTTTTCTCGAATCTCAAATTTTATTACCTTTTAGTAATAAATAAAGATATATGAATTTTCAGTTACTAGTCGAAAGCGTGCTCAACGAAGCAGCTAAATGCACAGGACCAA
>CALBDR010000497.1 GCA_937927525.1 uncultured Candidatus Melainabacteria bacterium | reverse complement strand
TTACTGAGTTCTTTGAAGGAAAGAAGATTGATTTAAGGGTTTCGACTTTACCTTGTCTGCACGGGGAAAAGTGTGTAATTCGTTTATTACCTCATGAAAATAAATTCTTAGAATTAACCGATTTAGGTATGCCTGAAGACTTAATTCCGACTTTTGAGTCTTGGTTAAAGTTATCGCAGGGTATGATTTTAATTACTGGACCTACTGGTTCTGGTAAAACAAGTACTCTTTATACGAGTTTAGCTAAGGTTATTGATGTTACAAAAAATGTTGTTACAGTTGAAGATCCAGTTGAATTTCAGTTAGCTAGGGTAAACCAAGTACAGGTAAATGCTAAAGCTGGCTTAACTTTCTCTGCTGGGTTAAGGAGTATTTTAAGACAAGACCCGGATATTATAATGTTAGGTGAAATCAGGGATAAAGAGACTGCTGAGATTGCTATTCAAGCTTCACTTACTGGTCACTTAGTTCTTAGTACTTTGCATACGAATGATGCACCGAGTTCTATTAATAGATTGATCGACATGGGAGTTGAACCATATTTGGTTGCAAGTGCTCTTGTCGGGGTTGTCGCCCAAAGATTAATGAGGCTTGTTTGCCCGCATTGTGTTGAGACTTATACTGCCTCAGCTGCAGATTTAGAAGTATTAAAAATTGAAGATAATAGTGAAGCTCTGGAGTTTGTACGCGCTAAGGGTTGTCAAAAATGCAATAATACAGGATACTCAGGTAGAGAGGGTATTTTTGAGATGATGCCACTTGTGGCGAAGATGAAGTCTTTGGTGCATGAGAAGGCTGATCTTGAAAAATTCAAAACCATTATGGCTGAGAAAGGTATGAAGTCCCTCTTTGAAGCAGCTAGAGAAAGAGTCGTAGCTAAAAAAACTACTCTGGAAGAGTTCCTAAGAGTGGTACCGAGAGAACAATAGATGTTTGAGGACGATGCAAATGATACAGAATCGTCTGCTTTTGATGAATCAAAAGCTAGGATATGGCCGCCTGAAGAAGAATTTCATAAAACTAAAGAAGAATTAAAAGCTGAAGAAGAAGAAAGACATAGTCAGGAGCAAGCTGAGATTCGCGAGCAAGTTTTAAATGAGTTGCAAGAGCAATCAAGTATCATGTTTGATAGTGTTTCTGATTTCCTTTCTGATATAGATGCTAATGATCCAGTTGAGACTAAGAATTCTGAGCCTGAAGAAGAGCCGCCAGTTGGTTTATTTGTAAATGATGAGGCTGAAGGTGAAGAGGAGACCCCAAATCTTTTTGATGACTTTCCAGAAGAAGAAGTTCAAACTGAACCTGCTTTTTCAGATGAAGTTGTAGATGAGGATTTATCAGCTCAATTTGATAGAGTGAGTGCTGCTTTTAATGAAGATGATAGTGAAGAAAAAACAGATACTATAGATTATTCTCAGGAAGAACTAGAGAATAGTAGTGATGAAGCGTATTATGGTGTTGATGATGATGAGTCTGTACAAGAATCAGGATCTATAAATTCTGCTCCCGCTTCTTCCTCTGATCTTCACACATTATTTGGTTATAGTTCAGATGAAGATCAAACTGAAGAAGCATTTGACTCTTCAAGCATTTTTGATGAAGACTTTCAAGAAAATGAAGCTCCAGCAACTGACTCAAATCTATTCATAGACGAGGAAGGTGTTAAAGAAAATGACACTGCTAGAGTGAATAATTCTGCTAGAGCCTTTTCTTACTTAGAGACAGATTCATTATCATCAGTCAAGCCAGAAAATGAATCTAATTCTTCATTAATAGTTTTATTAATTGTTATTTTATTTGTTGGTGGCTATTGGTTTTATCAAAGCTACAGTAATAGGTATAGTAATATAAGTTCTTCTAGGAAATCGCGTCGTGCAAGACCTCGTAAGATAAGTAATGTCGAAAAATTTCAAGAGAAGCAACCTATATGGGCTGCTGTTGAAATTGAAAAAGCAGATAAAGAGTTAGAAAGTACTTATATTAGAAATTCACTTGAAAGTGCTGGTAGAGAAAATCCATTCTTATTACCTGAGTCAGCGATAAAGGCTATAGCGAATAATCGTTATTCTAGTCGTGGTGGAGGGCGAGGTGCTCGTAAGGGGAACAGTATTAAAAAGAAAGCATATAGGGCTACGATGGTAGGTATTTTAGAAAGTGATGGTGATACTATCGCTTTAGTTAATTTAAAAGAAGCCTCTTTTGATGTTTTAGAATCTGTAAGTAGATCGAAAGTCTTAAAAGCAGCAGTTAAAGCTATGCAAAAAGCCAAAGATAATACAATCGAGGTTGCAATTGGTGATTCTATCGGTAATTGGGAAATCGTAGACATAGTAGGTTCTGATTATGAATCAGCTTCAGATCCGTTGATTAAGTTAAAGAGAGCTGGACATATGAAAATTTTGTATCTCGGTAAACCAGAAGAGTTAGGTATATTCAATGCTATGAATGAATTTGATGATTTATCTGATTTTGAAAATGATCTTGAATTTTAAGTATTTTTTTGCAACTGCCATCGTGGTAAAATCTATACATGGCGCTTGATTCAGAGAAACTTAAAACTGTTGAAGATCTTTTTGATCCAGGGCATGTAGATTTTAATTTACCTAGAGCTGCACTCTATGAGGAAGCTTTAATAAATAAAGAAGCTAGGATTACTGGTAATGGTGCATTGTTAGTTTATACAGGTAAACATACAGGCAGGTCTGCTAAAGATAAGTATGTAGTTAAAGATTCTGAAACTGAAGATAAAGTTAGCTGGGGGAAAATAAATCAATCTATAGATGAAGAGCGTTACTTCTCAATTCGTGAAAAGTTTTTTGATTATATTGAAAAGCTTCAGAAGATTAATAATAAAAAACTTTATGTTCAAGACTGTATAACTGGAGCTGATAGAGCTAATAGTATTAATGTTCGTGTCGTCAGTGAGCTTGCTTGGCATAATTTGTTTATTTCTAATATGTTAGAAACTATTAATTCTGAATCCGCGAAACTTGCTGAGAAAAAGGGCTTACTTGATAGGAAGAACTATGAACCAGAGTATAGAATTATTGACGTACCTAGTTTCAGAGCTGATCCAGAGCTTGATGGCTTAAGGTCAGGTACTTTTATTTTAGTTAACTTTAAACTAAAAGAAGTTTTGATTGCAGGTACTGAGTACGGCGGTGAAATTAAAAAATCAGCATTCAGCATACTAAACTATTTATTACCTCAAAAAGGTATAATGCCAATGCATTGCTCAGCAAATGCCGACAAAGAGTTTAAAGATGTTGCAATTTTCTTTGGTCTTTCTGGGACTGGGAAAACTACACTTTCCGCTGAATCTGAGCGTGTTTTAATTGGTGATGATGAGCATGGTTGGAGTGATGCAGGTGTCTTTAATTTTGAAGCTGGTTGTTATGCTAAGTCTATTGGTTTAAGTCTTGAGACTGAGCCTGAGATTTTTAATGCTTCTCGAAGATTTGGAGCGACAGTTGAAAATGTAAGAGTGAAAGAAGATAGAACTTTAGACTATTTTGATAAAACACTTACTGAGAACGGTAGAATTTCATATCCTTTGAATTTTATTCCTAATGCACTTGTTTATAACTCTCAAGGTGAAGGTCTAGATAGATTTATTCCTGAACAACCTAAGAACGTTATTATGCTTTGTTGTGATGCTTTTGGAGTATTACCTGCTGTAGCTAAACTTAGTCCGGAAAAAGCTAAGGAGTATTTTCTTTTAGGTTATACAGCGAAGGTTGCTGGTACAGAACAAGGAATAAAAGAGCCAGTGGCTACTTTTAGTCCTTGCTTCGGAGCACCTTTTATGCCATTAATGCCTGAGATTTACGGTAATTTACTTTTAAAGAAAGTTAAAGAGAATAATGTTGCTTGTTGGTTGGTGAATACCGGTTGGGCAGGAGGACCTTATGGTTCAGGTTCTAGAATGTCGATCAAGCTTACTAGGTCTATAATTTCTAAAATCCATTCTGGAGAATTGGTTGATGAAGCTACAGTTAAACACAGTATTTTTGATTTAGAGGTTCCTGAGAGTATTAAAATGCCTGAAACTAGCTGGTCAATTAAAGAAGAGTATCAAGAAAAAGCTAAAAAGTTAAAGGCTATGTTTGATGAGCAAAGAGAAAAAATATATAGCACAGTATAGTTGCTTCAAGGCTCAGCAATTATTTTTTGTAATTTTTAGTTTGATTCTATTGTGTCAGTCTTGTACTGAAATTAAAAGGAAACGTATTGTGGAAAATTCAAAAATAGAAATTAATCAAGAAGAATTAAAAGGAAAACTAACTGAACTTCAGTATAAAGTTACTCAAGAGTGTGGTACTGAAAGACCTTTTGAAAATGAATATTGGAATAATAAGGCAGCTGGAATTTATGTTGATATAGTTTCGGGCGAAGCTTTATTTGCATCTACTGATAAGTTTGATTCTGGGACAGGTTGGCCTTCTTTTACTAAGCCTTTAATTAATGGCAATGTTATTGAGCGTGAAGATTTTAGTTATGGTATGCATAGAGTTGAAGTGAAGTCTAAAGCTGCTGGATCTCACTTAGGACATGTATTTCCTGATGGCCCCGCCCCTACTGGGACAAGATACTGTATCAATTCAGCATCTCTAAAATTTATACCTCTCGATAAATTAGACGAAGAGGGGTATTCTCAGTTTAAAAACCTTTTTGAAGAAAAATAAAGTTTTTAGACTTTTTAAGTGATAGCTATTTGCGGTTATCGTGGTAATATACCTATATTGAAGATTGAAGAATTTAGAGTAAATTTCCTCTATATATTTCAGTTCATTTCAAAGTATGGAGGTAAATTTACATTATGTCAGAAACTAAAACAAAACTATTTTTCGGGAATTTAGATTATTCTATATCAGAAGATGATTTAAAAGCATTCTTAAGTCAAACTTGGAATCTTTCTGAAGTTAAACTATTAGAAGGTAAAGGCGTTGCTTTTGTTACTTTTGCGAGCACTGAAGATGCAGAAAGTGCAAAAGAGAAATTAAACGGTCTTGAGCTTAAAGGGCGTAACATGAAAGTTGATTTTGCTCATGATAAGCCTCGTAGTAATGATAGAAGAGGTGGAGGCGGCGGCGGTTTCCGTGGCGGTCCTAGAGGCGGAAATGATCGTGATCGTGGTGGTCGCAAACCTTCTTATAGATAAGTTTTATATATCTATTCTTTATTGTAAAACTCCCTGGCTTTGCTTGGGGAGTTTTTCTTATTCAATAATATCCTTAGCTGTAACCTCAATAATTTTAGATTTCATAGGATTACGTGAGTCTTCCATTAAATTAAAAGCTTCTTGAGAAATATCTAATGAATCCTCCCCTAAATTAGGTGAAGATTCCTGTTCTGTTTTATAACTGTTTCGGGCACGAGAAAGGTTTACTGTTTTAGAGTTTAGACCTCTATTATTAGTGACTATTAGATTGTTAATAGGATTAATCGAGTTCATGAATTCTAGTGCTTTTCATATCTGATTTTATATATCGGTTAAATAGCCTAGAACTTTAGTAAGAGTTTAAAAAATGATATTAACTTAATTAAAAATGGAGCGGGCGACGCGACTCGAACGCGCGACAATCTGCTTGGAAGGCAGATGCTCTACCAACTGAGCTACGCCCGCTTACTGCTCATGCATCTGCCTTTGCAGATGACTTTTTGTATCGAAGCCTTTTTGTATTTAAGTTTACATTTTAAGGGGCTAAAAGATGCCAAGGCTTCTAGGCAACTGAGCTACGCCCGCTTACTGCTCATGCATCTGCCTTTGCAGATGACTTTTT
>CALBDR010000496.1 GCA_937927525.1 uncultured Candidatus Melainabacteria bacterium | reverse complement strand
CCATGCAGCAACGCCTCTATCATATACTTTCTTTAGTGTACCGTATGAGTAACCAGACTTGCTAGCCTTCTTTTTAAGAGCGTCCATTGACTTTTCGGACAGCTCAAGCTCTTCTGTACCACTGTATGGGTTGCTGGCTTTATTTTTTCTGATTGTATCTAATGTACGAGCGCGGTCTAAGAGACGATCGTGACGTACCTTATCACGTTGCTTCTCTCTTTGATCAGCCTGCTTGTCTCTTTCTATTCTTTGACGGGCACGCTGTACACTTGGACCTGCTTCACCAAACAGCTCTTTATACTTCTTAGTATACTTAGATGGTCTAGTCTCCGCTTCTTTGTCTCCAGGAGCAGGCTTGTACGCTCTTGGATCATCTGAGTCCATTTTAGATTGCTTTTTGAACTGAGCGTCTCTAGCGGTCTTAGTAGACTTAGCAAGGCCGGTGTGGTAACGTGCAGGCTGTGTACCTTCTCTATCTTTGATATCTGAGTCTTGTCTTGTAGAAGTTCTTTCTATAAGCGCTTCAAAGCCAGCATCAAAACGCTCAACACCTTCTTGAGTACCTCTGCGCGCCTGTCTAATACGCTCTACTTCTTTCTTACGAATCATAGGCATCAGACGCTTTACCATTCTATCAATTACTGGTGTCTTTTTATCAATAAGCTTATCGATAGTAATTCTTTGAGACATAGGAAGTGTAGAATACTGGGCACCTTTCTCACCTGCATACTTCTTACGGAGAAGATTTCTTGCCATCTTACGAGCTCTTTGCTGAAGACGCTCTGCAGGTGCCATTCTAAACTTTTTAATTTGACGTTGACGCTTTAGACGGGGAGCAAGACGTTTCATTATTCTTGCTTTCTTGATACGTTGCTGGATAGTAAGCGGTGCTCTTTCTACAAGCTCATCTTCCTCTTCATCTAGTTCGTCAAGCTCATCTAGATCAATATTGATAACCGCTTCTTCTAGATCCTGATCGCTAAAATCAGCATCTGTATATTCTTTTAATGTCTTCAAGTATAGCTCCATTTCCTCGATAAGAAGTCCTTTACGTACCATAGTGTAAAGTTTCATAGCGTCAGCTTTAGAAAGCTTAGATGGAACACCTTGCATGAATGCATTCATATCACCGCTTGAAGCAGCAGCTCTCATCTTAGACGCAGACATACCAGATACGCCCTCTGCATCCGGGTCTCTCTGGCCAGCAGACACTACTTTGATACTATCGAAAGAATAATCTTTACCGTTATACTTGTTGAGAAGAGTATCGTATTCAGGAACTCTATCAGAGCCAGCTACCATAGTAACTTCAGTAAACCCTGCTTTCTGAAGCTCTTGCATGAGCTGAATAAGAGTACGAGATTGAGATACTTTAATAACGTCGCCAAACGCTTTTTTAGCCATTGCAACTTTATCTCTATATTGCAATGGATCTTTTTTAGCGCTTTGGGAATGAGACAGATAGATTCGAGGCTCAGCGCGCTCTTTACGAGCAACATCCTGTACCTTTTTAACTAATTGTTCGTGACCAATTGTTGGGGGATTGAGTCGGCCCCATGCTATAACAACTTTTTTCATAATGCCTCGAAGGTTTTCCTAAGACTGAACTTCTCATATATTTATAAAAAAAGGGCCCGTAGGCCCTTTTGAGTGATAATTTAATTTATTTTTGCCAACCTTTCAACACATCCGGAGAGAAGTTTGCACGAGAGAACTCTAGACGATCAACAATCTTAACTGCTTGACCAATCTTATCAATAGCGACATAGCCCTCTTGATTGGTAGCTTGCAAGCCGTTTCTAGTACGTAAGAATGTACCAAGTGAAGATGCACGATTAAGTTTATCAACAATCATCTGCTTAGCTTGTACGATGTAGTTCATCAGTGTAAAGATACGCTCTAACTCTCCTACGTATCTAAAAACAGTGCTAATGATTCTATCTCGTTTTGCAGTCCATTCTTGCTTAGCTTTATCTGTTTTCTTTTTATCGATCTCTTTTTGATACCATTCCATGATATAATCATAGAGACCTTTTACATGACTCTTAGGATCAGGAAATGGTACACCAGCACGAACGTAGGTATTGTTGAACGTTTTAATCTTTTGTTTGAGCTCTTCATCGTCACGAATCAAACGAAGAACGTCTCCACTAATAGTGCGGAAGACTTTGCCTGCTTCAGATAGAAGAGATGTTACTTGTTCTGTTTCACTTGCTGTAAAGGTTGCGTTACCAGAAACATCACGGTACGTAGCGTCATCCATCCATACAGAGCTAACGTTCTTCATCTTATCGATGATACCCTTACCGAAAGATGCTTTCATGTCTTTAATAGCGCGACCTTCGTATGTTGTATGCCATACTACTCCAATCGCCGCCCGCTTAATTTGAGCGCCAAGACTAGAATTAACTGGAACAGCATAAACAATAGTATTAGGCTGGAAAGTGTAATATTTTTCACCGTCAATAGTAGCGACTTTAATATCGCTACGGGTGAACATAAGGTCCCCTTGAAACACACCTCGACGGATACCCAGTTTTCTAAACTCTCTAAGAGCGATACTAAACTTAGACTTAAGCTCTCCAGAAAGTCCAGCGTCGATGTCAGACTGAGTTTTAAATAATTGCGGATTGACATTGAAGATCCCCTTCTTAGCTACGAAGAATTGTCCATCAGCAGGATCAACGCCAGCAAAGATCGCCGGTGCACCATCCCATTTTACAGTTACGTTTACTTTGCCCCTACTATGACCGGCAAGCATATCACGAAGGTTCTGAAGACTGTTAATAGCCATACGAGCACCTTCGACACCATCATTAAAGATCATGTCCTCAAGGTGCTCCATATGAGTATTTTTTTGTTCAGTAATGAACGAAGACAGCTTCATCATACTTCAGTAGCCCCACTTCTACCCTTCATAAAGTCCATCGGATAGATGCCTAGTCTTGCTCCATCATAACGTCTACCATCTACAATAAAGCCGCGACCAGCTCTATATGTTGCTGCTAATATGGCAGTATAGTCTCCGCTCGTAAATAAATCAACTTCTCCGTTCAATGCAATGTGATCATCAAACGTGAGATGGAATAAACCATCTTTATTGGTAGGCATTAACTTTGCCTGCCCTTGCCCGATAAGCTGGCAGTTTTCTGTACCAAATGACTTACCGTAATCAGGGCCAAAGATAGACAGGTTGATTAGCCTTCTATCCTTAACAACAGTATACACAGGCTGCGTCAGTCTATTATTTTCAATATAGGTACTGACAATACGCATAAACGCTATTACTTCAGGGTGCTGGTTAATTGCAGGTCCTGCTTTTTCAGTAACACCACTATACTGCTGAAACGCTTTTGCGCCACCTGACTTCTTATGCGAGATAAAGATCTGATTACCGGCAGAG
>CALBDR010000495.1 GCA_937927525.1 uncultured Candidatus Melainabacteria bacterium | reverse complement strand
ACTTCAGACTGAGGAGTGTCTTTAAAGTAAATCAATTCTATGATCTGAGCTAACTGAGGCTTTAGCTTTTTAATCATATCTTTTACTGTCATGAAGTCTTCACGTACGTCGCTACGCTTGTGTTCTTTCATGTCAGCAAGCGTGTCTATTAAGTAAGTATCATTATCAGCCGGGTTTGGGCTTAAAGTCTGATCTAGGGAAACTAAAGTTTTTCTTCTATCGACTTCATAAGCTTCTTTTATTTTAGTTTCTTTCACATCAGTTAATACGCTAGCTATCTCCAAATCAGTGGGATCTCTTCCGAATTCAGTTCTTAGCTTCTGTACTACTTTATTTATTCTAAAACTAAGCTCTTGAAGCTCTCTTGGAGCTCTAATCATCGAAGTTTTATCTCTAAGATAGTGTCTAATTTCACCAGTGATAAGGTGAGTAGCGTAAGTCGTAAATCTTGCTCCAGCATTAGGGTTAAAGTAGTCTATCGCTTTAATTAAACCGATAGAGCCTATTTGGATTAAATCATCTACAGGGTCAGTGCTTCTTCTAGCAAGACCATGGGCTATCTTCTTCACTAAAATAAAGTTCATATCGACTAATTTGTCACGAACTTTTTTATCTTTAGTGTCAGCGTATATCGCTAAAAGTCTATGAATTTCTTCATTTTTTTCGCGTTTTTCTTTCTGTTTTAAAGCCTCTTTTTCCATCGCAATAAAATAAGTATGCAAAGGCATACAATTTATATAAAGTTTAACATTAATTTTAAAATAGGGCTTATCTAGTCATAAAATCTAAGTTTTCTGATGAAGCTATCAGTTTTTTGTGACACTGGTGTCAGTTTTTGGTATATTAATTATATGTCAATGGGGTCAAAAATTTTAGCTTTTGGGAAGGCCGTTCCAGAGAAAGTAGTTACTAATGATGATCTGGCTAAGATCATGGACACTTCGGATGAGTGGATTACTAAAAGAACTGGTATTAAAGAAAGAAGAGTTGTCGATGAATCTAAAGGTGAAGGCGCGACTAGTTTAGCTGCTGATGCGGCTAGAGCAGCGTTTAAGCAAGCAAAAAAAATAAATCCAGAAGATGAAATTGACGTAAATGACATTGATTTATTAATTTGCTCTACAGCTACTAGTGACCACCTTTTTCCTTCCACAGCTTGCATGGTTCAAGAAGAGCTTGGTATAGAGTCTTGTGCTGCTTTTGATATTTCTGCAGCTTGTTCTGGATTTGTTTACGCAATGAATATTGCAGATTCATTTATTAAATCTGGACAGTACAAAAATGTTCTCATCGTATCAGTGGATATTATGTCTCGTTATGTCGATTGGGGAGATAGAAGTACGGCTGTACTTTTCGGCGATGGGGCTGGAGCTGTTCTTTTAAAGGCTGTGCCTTCTGAGTATGCATCTTTTAAATCATTTTATTTAAATGCTAAAGCAGATAAAGATCGTTCACTGTTTTTAAAGAATACCTACTCGTCCTATCCTGTGAAAGCAGATGAAATAGATATTAAGCCAGATATGGTCTGCATGAATGGAAAAGCTGTTTATCAGTTTGCAGTTCATGCCTTACCAGATGCTATTGAAAAAGCTTGTGAAGCAGCTTTTGTCGATCCATCTACTATCGACTGGGTAGTTCCTCACCAAGCTAACTATAGAATTTTAGAGGGAGCGGCGAAAAGATTTGGCTTATCTATGGATAAATTTATCTGTAACATAGACCTATACGGTAATACTAGTTCTGCTAGTATCCCTATCGCTTTCTATGAAGCCATAGAAGATGGCAGAATTGTAAAAAATGGTAAAAAGCAGAAGATAGTAATGGCTGGCTTTGGGGCGGGGTTGACCTGGGGTGCCACTGTTATAGAGTTCTAGCTGCTTAGGATTGTAATTATGGAGTTGAGAGGTTTTGGAATAAAGGCTTTCCGCTTTTTTACTTTGCTGAATATATAGAGGTGTCTAGAGAGTGGCGTGAAAACTTTATCCAATCTAGACTATGCTTGCTCACTAAAAACTGCCCTCTAAAAATGCATATTGAGGAAAAATGACCCCTAAAAACCCTTCTGAAGAATAATT
>CALBDR010000494.1 GCA_937927525.1 uncultured Candidatus Melainabacteria bacterium | reverse complement strand
AGATTCTCTTCAATGCTTTTGCTGTTAATTCTCCAACTAAAGATGACAGAGAAGTTATAGCAAAAAGAGCAGAGCACATATCTAAAGTTACTGTAAACTCTTTCTTGAAAGGCTTTTTAACTCGTGTTTCAGATGCTTCATTAGAATATGAACAATGGCTTGATTCTGTCGGAACCGTTGTTACAGGAAAACCTCCAGAAGATTGGAAGGATGATGATTTACTACACTTCGAAAAAGAAATTGCTGCTTTACAGTCTGAGATTATAAAATATGAGAGAATCTCCTTTGAAGCTGAGTCTAAATCTTCTTCTGCTACAGAAATTACCCAAATCTCATTTACTTCTAATAAAGATGTAGAAACATTTAAGTTATTGCACATCGATGAGAAACGCAAACAAAAAGCTAAAAAAATAGCTAATGAGATTAACATATTTTTAGAACAGATTGCAAATGATTGCGATAAAACGACAATTCTTGCTTCACTTAAGGAATCATCGATAAAATATATCCAAGAAATGAATTCTGAGTTAGCATGTAATTTAGAATAAATAAGATAATGGTCGAAGAAAAGAAAAAAGTTAGACATATATTAGGTATTTCAGGCGGTAAAGATAGTAGCGCACTTGCTGTTTACCTAAGAGATAAAGTTCCTAATATGGAATATTTTTTCTGTGACACAGGTGCAGAGCTAGAAGAGACATATGAATACTTAGCTAAGCTTGAAAAATATTTAGGAAAACCAATTAAAAGACTTAACCCAATTAAAAATTTTGATTGGTGGTTACAAAGAAACGGTTATTTTTTACCCTCACAAAGAATGAGATGGTGCACTATTCAGCTAAAACTTGCCCCTTTAGAAGAATTTGTTGGGGATGAAGATGCTATTAGTTATGTCGGTATCAGAGCAGATGAAGATACTCGTAAAGGTTATCAGAGTCCTAGAGGTAATATACAAAGTGTTTTCCCTTTCAAAGATGACGGCATCGATAAAGCAGGGGTAATGAAAATTTTAGAGGACGCTGGCTTAGGTTTACCTAGCTATTATGAGTGGAGGACTCGCTCTGGCTGTTACTTCTGTTTCTATCAAAGAAAAATGGAATGGGTTGGTTTACTTGAAAAACATCCTGACCTGTTTGAGAAAGCTAAAGCTTATGAAAAATTTGATGAGATAACGGGTAAAAGATTTACTTGGATGACAGATGAAAGTTTAGATGAACTAGCAGATCCTAAAAGAGTAGAAGAGATAAAAAGAAAACATTATGAGCAGATGGCTAGAGAGAAAGCTTTGAATAAGAATAAACCGTTGCATGAAGTTTTTGAAAATAGTTTAGATGCGGAGGATGACACTTTACCGTGTCAGATTTGTAATTTGTAATCGTGTTGTTAAGAGGCAATAAAATTAATAAGGATAATATACCGCAAAAAAAAGGATTATATTGTTGGTATTATACTCCTGTACATAAATCCTCGATTAGTACCGTGTTACCTAAATTACTTGAATTTGATGGTAAGCTAAAGACAACTGTGTCAATGAGATATGGTGTTAGTTTAGAGGCTGAATCCTTTTTAAAAGCAAAGTTTTCAGATACTAATGCTTTTAATGAAATTGTTAATAAATCACTCTCTGATGATGTTGATTTGATTGAGCCGTTTTTCTCCTCATCACTTAATATAACTTCTTTTACAAGACCTCTGTATATTGGAATCTCAAATGATTTACAGAATAGAGTTTTAGAGCAGCATCATACAAAAATCAGAGAATTATGGAAAGATAAGCTCATTGAATCTATTTTACAAAGTGATGAATGTATATCTATTGACGAATTAATGATCAAAAGTGGATATCCTCATTCATTTGCTTTACAGGTCAGACATAAACTTATTCGTCCGATAGATTTATCTGTTTTTGTTAGTTATGACAATCCTTTATTAAATGATGAAACAAAATTTGATAGATTAGAAAAAGTTTTACATTGGATAGCAGATCCAGTTTTGGGAAGGAGATAGATTAGATATGGGATATTTTGAAGAGGATTATACTGACTTAGAGATTTTTGGAACATATGGTGAGTTTCAAGTAAAAGGGGAGTCTGCCGCGGATGGAGGGGTTAAAGCAAGATACTTTCTAACAAAAGTAAAACCAGCAGGTAAAGGCAGGGAAGCATTATTAGCAAAAAACTTAAGACCTTGGCGGGAAATATTTTCCTCTAAGGAAATGAATTTTGATGAAATGCTTCAAAGAGATTTAGATGACTCAAGAGTTGCACATGATTTAATACCATACCTATTGGGTGATAAAGGCAATTATGCGAGATTTTTCCCACCAATATTAGCAATTCTTACTCCAAAAAAAAATTCCGATGGAATTTACGACTTTTATCCAAAACCAAAAGATAAATTTGAGTCAAATAATGACTTAAAACAAGAATATTATGATTTTGGTGATTTGTTTAAATTATCTAGTTTTGAAATGCAGACTGATAGAGGTGTAGAAAAGAGTCCTTTATTTAAGTTAAAAGTTAATACTCAGAATACTTCATTTATTATTGTAGATGGACAACATCGTGCAATGGCTGTTTTAGCTTTGTACCGTCAACTTCATGGCTGGGGAGAGATGAAAGACTTTTCTCCTTATTATGAGCATATAGGAAAACCACAAGTTGAAGATTTAGAGAATATTGAATTACCTGTTTGCATTATCTTTTTCCCAGATATCTATGAAGAAAATTCAGAAGTAGTAAAACACGGCATCAATTTGAAGAAAATTTGCAGAGAAATTTTCTTAGTAGTAAATAAAAGTGCAAAAAAAGTTAGCAAAGCAAGAGAACTTTTACTTGATGATGATGATATTGCCGCACATATGATGAGAAAAACGCTCCAAGAGATAAAAGACGAGTCTAAATTGAATAATGATTATGAAAGAATTAAAATCTTTTCAATTAATTATGGTGATTCTGAGAAAGAGTTTAAATCAGGTGGCAAGGTATATGAACTCACTACTGCAATTACTCTTCATAAAATACACAGTGCTTTTGCATTTACTAATGAAACTGAATTCACATTAAAACAAAACCCTGATGTTACAGATATGAGAAAGGTAAGATTTTCAGAAAGGGTTGTAGACATGTTGTCAAGTAAGGTTCATTTTCCTGAAAACTTAACTGTACTTTCAAGAGAGTCTGCTAAAATATTTTCCCCTGAATCTCTTAAAATTATAGTTGATAATTTATGTGAGGCAAGTAATTATTCAGTTATTTCTCTATTTAATAGATTTAACTTTTATAAAATACACAATAAAGTTTTACAACAAATGTATTTTAATTTGAATAGTGAGCGAACTGCTAGTGATCCATTATGGCAAAATGCTTTGAAAATTTTTTTTGATGGAAGTGGTGTTCGTAAAATTTTTGAACAACATAAATCTAGACTTGAGGAAAGTCAAGAGGAAGCAAAATATGGTTATAACAATGATTCTAAGTCTAAGGACACGATAGATGCGCAGTTGAAATCTTGTCAAAAGATACAAAGACATGTTGAGGATTGGGAAATGATGTTTGCTGACAAGAGAGCTCAGAATATTTTTGGTTTTTCTGATGATTTTTATGAGATGAACCAAGAAAAGAAAATTGAATTTAAAAATAAATCTAATAATTTGTTTAGAAATGCCTTTGCAACACAAGCTTTTCAAATAGGCTTTATTATGCTCATTCACTCACTTGTTGGTGAAGTAATTAGTGAAGCTAAGGATGGTATATTGCAGGATTATGACGAAAGGGTTGTAATAACAAAAAAAATTACAGATATTGTTATTGAATCAATTAATATTTATTTTCCTGATGAGTCTTCAAAGGCTTATAGGTCGGAAAACGGTATCTATTCTGAAGCAAGAATAAATATTTTTTCACTTGAGGATCCAGGTTTAAGATTACTGTTAAAACTTGGAAATAAGAAAGAGATTAATGAAAAGGACTGGGTCTTTTTTAAATATGCTTTACTTGAGATTTTACTGTCAAAATACTGTCTAGAATTTTTCGTTAGGGAGTTTAAAGATTTCTTCTCAAAAAAATACCCTGGTCATGAAATAGTTATATTGGATAAGATAGTTGATTATGTTTTTAGCGAAAGAGCAGGTTATATCGAAAAAGCTAAAGATTTTCAATTAGAGTCTGATGATGAATATAATGAGTGGGTTTCTCAAAAAAAATATAAATCAGAAAATAATTTGCCAATTGAAGATTTAGAAGAAAAAATTAATCAACATCTCAGAGAGGTTGAAAAAAAGATTTATCGATATATAAAAGCATCTACGGGAAGAGAAATTAAAGATAAGGATGCTATGAAAAAAATAATAAATGATTGTCTTTGTTCTGTAGCTAAAAGTTGATTTTTATAGAGTGTGAACTTTTTATGCAAACAATCCAATCCCACAAAACAGCGATTCGGAGATTTGAGCTTTCTCGCCCTTTAAAGCAAGCTCTTACAGATGGAGTTTTAAGAAAAGAATTTTCTTTCTTTGATTATGGCTGTGGATATGGAGATGATATCTCATTTTTAAAAGATATGGGCTTTGTTTCAAAAGGATGGGATCCTGCACATAGTCCTGAAAGCGATAAACAAAAATCATGTGTAGTGAATATTGGATATGTTATCAATGTCATTGATAATATTAATGAAAGAAAAAATGCTTTAATAGAAGCTTTTTCACTTGCAGACAAGCTTTTAATAGTTTCAGCGATGCTTGATAATAAAAGTAACCAAGCTGTTAATATCCAAAGTTATGCTGATGGATATATAACCTCAAGGCAAACCTTCCAAAAACTCTTTACTCAAGTGGAACTTAAAGATTACTTGACTTTAATTTTAGAGGAAGAAGCTTTTCCTGCCGCTCCAGGAATCTTCTATATCTTTAAAGATCATAGTTTAAAAGAAGAATTTCTACAAAACAGAGTTTCAAGACACTATCACTTCACGAGAAGAAGTCCACTTTCACTGCAAGAGAGATATGCAGAATATAAAGACTTGTTAGAAGAGTTTATGGACTCTATATACAAACTAGGACGCCTTCCTAAAGAAGAGGAGTTCTTAAAGAGTGCCGAGATTAAGAAGAATATTGGTAGCTTCAAAAAAGCTTTTTCTCTTATTCAAAGTTTTTTCCCAGAGAACCTTATAGAAGAGTGTAAACAAAGAAGGTATAACGACTTGCTTGTTTACTTAGCTCTAGCACACTTTAGAAAAGTACCTAGACCTAAAGATCTTTCGCCTATTTTAAGAAATGATATGAAAATCTTTTTTGGTAACTATAAAGTTGCAAAAGAGTTAGGAAAAGATTTACTTTTTAGTGCTGGAGATGCTTCTTTGATCGCTAAGAATTGTAGAGCTTCTAAAATTGGTAAAATTTTGCCAGAAGATTTATATATCCATAAAGAATATATTGATCATCTTTCTCCTCTCCTTCGAGTTTATGTCGGTTGTGCTGATGCCTTTATTGGAAATATTGAAGAAGCAAATATTATAAAAATTCATATGCATTCAGGAAAAGTTTCATATTTAGAATATGAAGACTTTGATACTGAACCGCACCCACGTTTACTTAAAACTACTACTGTTAAGTTACGTGAACTGAAAATGAAAGAGATTGATTACTCACAAAGAGAAAATCCACCGATTCTCCATCGAAAGGAAACTTTTGTAGGTGAAGATTATCCTCAATATAAAAGTTTTAAAAAATTGAGTCAAGATGAAGAAAAAGCAGGGCTTCTTGATTTTGCTTCAAGTATCGGCACTAAAAAGAAGTGGGAAGAAAGATTAAATGACATGGGCTTTACCATAAAAGGGCATAAATTAGTATCATTAAAGTAAATGCATGTAAAACCTATTTACTTGGATTATCAATCCACAACCCCTGTTGATGAAAGAGTTGTAAGCGAGATGTTGCCCTTCTTTAAGGATAATTTTGCAAATCCAGCTAGTTCAACTCATGTTTATGGAGAAATGGCTTCTAAAAAACTTGAAGAATCAAGAAAAGATTTAGCAGATTTACTGAACTGTAAGAAAAGTGAAATAGTTTTTACGAGTGGTGCTACTGAATCTAACAATATGGCTTTATTAGGTATCTCAAAGTTTTTAAGAAAGTCAGGTAAAACTCATATCATTTCCAGTGAAATAGAACATAAAGCCGTACTTGAACCATTAAAAAAATTAGAGCAAGATGGTTTTGAGATTGAATTTCTTCCACCAAATCAGGATGGAACATTTAATTTTGATTTATTGAAGAAATCCATCAAATCTAATACAGGACTTGTTTCTATAATGCATGCAAATAACGAAATAGGTTTAATAAACCCGATTAAAGAAATTTCTAATTTTTGTAAAGAAAAAAATATTTTATTCCACACTGACATGGCTCAAACTTTGGGGAAATTAAGCATTGATTTTCAAGATTTAAATGTTGATTTAGCTTCTTTTTCATCTCATAAAATTTATGGGCCGAAGGGTATAGGAGCTATTTTTATTCGAAAAGGGACTCCATTTGAGCCATTGATTTTAGGTGGTGGGCATGAAAATGGTTTCAGAGCAGGGACTCCTGCATTAATGCTTATTGTAGGCTTTGTGAAGGCTGTTCAGATAGCTTATGAAAATATTATCGAAGATACAAATCATATTAAAAATTTGAGAGATTTATTTCTTGAGAAATTAGAAAGTAAGTTCCCTGGAATCTTAGTGAATGGTCCTTTAGAAAATCGCTTAGTTAATAATTTAAATATAAGTTTTTTAGACTTTAACTCTGAAACTTTAATTATGAATCTTTGGGGTAAAGTCGCTGCTGCAAATGGGTCTGCTTGTTCAAGCTTAAGCTGGGATTATAGTCATGTTTTGAAAGCTATGAAATTACCTAAAAAACGTATTGAAAGTGCTTTGAGGTTTAGTTTTGGGCGTTTTTCTACTGAGGAAGAGGTTCTTGAGGCTGTGGAGTCGATTATAGCTATTAAGAATAAACTAGCAGGTGTTCTATAATAGTTTTAGTCATGTGAGCATTGATTTATGAATGGATTAATTGATACTAAGTATTTTAAAGCTATTTCTAAACTTGGTTTTTTAGACATACAGGCTTTGATTAATCCTAGTTTATTTGAAATTATCAATCATCAGAATGTACTCAGCGATAAGAAATATTTTGCTCAAATTATTTTAGATTTATATTCTGTCGAAGATATTCTTTTAAATAAAGAAAAGAGGAATATTTTATTTGATGTTTTTCAAGAATCTGAGCTTAATAATTTTTTAAAAGAACTTGAGGTTTCAAGTAATAAAAAAGATGCATGGTCAAAATTAAAAGGGATGAACTTTACTTCAGATAAGCAAAGAGAGAAGTTGTTTGAATTTTTTGAACTTACATATAATCAAGATTATAAGGTAAAGGAAGAAGACTTAAATAACATTGCATGCGAATCTTTAATTCCTGAATATTCATTATTTCCTCATCAAGAGGATGCTCTAAAAGAACTTTCATATATTCTAAAAAAATCTAACCGTGTGCTGCTTCATATGCCTACCGGTTCAGGCAAAACAAGAACAGCAATGAATTTTATTTGCTCATATTTGAGAGATAATTCTATAAAAAGAAACGAAAGTTTAGTTGTGTGGCTTGCAGATACAGAAGAGTTATGTGAGCAAGCCTATAACGAGTTTAAAAAGGCATGGTCATTGTTAGGCATATCACCAATAAATTTATTTAGATTCTATTCAAATTTTAATCTTGATCTTAATCAAATTAACTCAGGTTTATTGATTACAAGCCTAGCAAAACTCAGAAATTACTTAGATGACAATGAACAACTTAAAAGTACATTAGATTTTTCAAGGAAATGTTCTTTAATTATTTTTGATGAAGCTCATAAAATCATTGCTCCTACTTACTCTAGGATTGTTGAGTTGATTTTATGTGTCTCGAATAATTGTAAGCTTATAGGTTTGTCTGCAACTCCTGGAAGATCTACTATAAAACATGATGAAAATTCAAAGCTTGCTGAGTTTTTTGAAAAGAAAAAAGTGACACTAAAAGTAGATGGCTATAACAGCCCAATTGAGTTTTTGCAAAAAGAGAAATATATAGCAAATATTTCTTATCACTATATAGATCATAATGATACATTGTCAGAACAAGAAATTAAAGAGATTGAAAGTTCTGATGAGTTTTCATACAAAATATTACAAAAATTAAGTCTAGATTCTCAAAGAAATTTAAAACTAGTTCACTTGATTAAAGGTCTCTATGAAGAAGGGAAGAAGATTTTAGTATTTGCTTGCTCCTTAGAGCATGCTCAAGGATTATATACTTTTCTTAAATATCATAATGTAAATTCAGGCTTCATTAGCTCTAAACTTTCTAATGATATTAGAAACTCTACTATTGAGCGTTTTAGACAAAATGAAATTAAGGTTTTATTGAATTATGGAGTTTTGACAACTGGTTTCGATGATCCTCAAGTTAATGTTGCTGTAATAGCTAGACCAACAAAGTCTTTAACACTATATAGTCAGATGGTTGGTCGAGCAATAAGAGGTGAAAAAGTTGGTGGACAAAATGAGGCAGAGATATATACTGTTTTAGATTCATCTTTAACATCATTCAATGATTTAACTCGTTCTTTTGATTTTTGGGAAAATAGTTGGAAAGAAGAGGTTTTAACATGACGGTAACAAATGAAGTAGAAAAGACATATAAGATTTTTGATATTAGAATGGTACTTGATTCCATGAAGGATTCAGGTTATAAAGATGCGGCTCATGCTTTAGCAGAATTAATAGATAATAGTATTCAAGCTGGTGAAGAGACAGATAGGAAGACAGAAGTAGAGGTTATTTGTTTAGAAAAATCAAATCAAATAAAAGATGGTCAGAGGTCTCGAATAGAAAAAATAGCTGTATATGATAATGCATCTGGAATGGATGCAAATACTTTAGCTATGGCATTAGCTTTTGGGCAGGGTACTAGAAAAGGAGCTACTAATGGTTTAGGGAAATTTGGGATGGGTTTACCGAACGCCTCTATCTCACAATGTGATAGGGTTGATGTTTGGTCTTGGCAAAATAATCGAATTTTTCATACATTTTTAGATCTTGATGAGATAGCAGAAAAGGGTTATGAAGAAGTCCCCTTTCCATCAGCTGTTGACGAAATTCCAGAGCTTTGGAGATGCAAAATTAAAAGTGAAATTCAAGATAGCGGTACTCTAGTGGTTTGGAGTAAGTTAGAAAGACTTAAATGGAAAAGACATAAAGCATTTTTTGATAACTCTGCTTTTATTGTTGGTAGGATGTATCGTTATTTTATTAATGATGAGAAATGCTCTATTAGAATGGCTGCTTATCTACAGGACTCTATTACTTCGCTTATGCCACATTTTGAACAGTATGTTAAGCCAAATGATCCACTCTATTTAATGGCAAATACTCAATGCCCATCTGTTTCTTATGCTGATTATAGTAAAGAACCTGCTTTTGAATTGTTTATAGATCGTGATCTGAAAGTCAATATTAATGGAAAAGAATCTTGTATAAAAATTAAGGCCAGTATGGTTAAAAGCCGTGAGCAGGATAATGGTAACCTAGGTAGCACTGAATTTGGAAGACATTGTGCAAAAAACCAGGGCATTTCTCTAGTTCGCTCTGGTAGAGAATTAGAGATGAATAGAAGTTTTGAGATTAGTTATGATACTTTGGAGAGATGGTGGGGAATTGAGGTATCTTTTTCACCTGAGTTAGATTCTGTTTTTGGTGTTACTAATAATAAACAATCAGCAACTTCATTTAAGAAAATTACTATGGTGCAACTTGCTGAAGAGGAAGGTAGATCTAAAGCTGAAATAGAGGATATCTTGAAAGCTGAAAATGATTATAGATATATAATTAGCCAGGTAGCTGACGAAATTAACTCAATTCTAAAAAATATTCGTGACAGAGTTAAGACAATGGAATCACGTAGCCAGGCTAAAAGTAATGCAGAGAAGGATGATCTTGTAGTAAACATTGCTTCAAAGTTTTCAAAACAAGATGGGGTTAAAGGCAAAAGTGATCTTGAATATGAGACTTTAAGTTATGATGAAAAAAAAGCAATCTTTGAAAAAGATATAGTCGAATCTTTCGGTGAAGATATTGATAAGCAAAGTAAAGAAGTTATTCTGAAATCTTGGTTAAATGACGATACGAAATTTATTTTTACAAGTGAAGAGATAAGGTCTTCATATGTAATGTTTGATGTTGCACCTAAAGGTGGGAAAATTAAAGTTGCTGTCAATAAAAGACATCCTGTCTATAAGCACTTTATTCAAAAGTTAGAAGAAGAGGATGGTGATGCATATGCAATACTAAAATTACTTTTTTTGGCTTGGGCAAGAATTGAAGATACTTGTGATGAAAAAGATGAAGATAAACTAGAAAAATTAAGAATGGATTGGGGGCAAAAAGTTAAGGAAATGCTTAATCATTTAATTCCGGATTAAATGAAATATTCATAAATTAACTTTAATTCTTAACCCTCTCCTATTGCATTTTAAACATTTCAAGCAATGTATCCAAACGAAAATCTTGCTTAAAAGCTTTTAAATAACAAACTCTCCACCTTGCTCAGTCTCATGATCCTGAATATGTAAACCACACTCGATTTTATCTTTCCCTGCCCAGCGGGATGCTGCTCTATTTTTACCATGAGAAGTACAGGGCTCACAGCCTATACTTTCGTAACCTTGGTCTAGGAGTGGGTTGTACGGAACCTGGTTTTCGTGAATGTATTTCCAAATATCAGACCGAGTCCATTTTATAAGTGGATTAATTTTTCCTAATTTAAATTTATTATCAAATTCAAATGCTTTAGCTTTCGCTCTATGTTCTGTTTGCTCACGGCGGATCGAAGTGATCCAGGCAAGTTTGTCACTGAGTAATTCTGCTAGAGGAACTAATTTCCTCATAAAGCAGCAGTCATCAGGTTTAGTCGCGAAAAGATCTTTCCCATATTTTGCGTCTTGTTTTTCAACTGATAGTGCAGGTTGTTTTAAGAAAATCTCAAAATTATATTTATCTTCTAACTTTTCTTTTAGTTCTAAAGTTTCTTTGAATTGATAGCCAGTATCTAGATTAGCTATAGAAAAGGAATTTTTATTAATTCTTTTTTCCACCACTAGCTTATGAACCATAGCTACTAATACACAACCTTCTGGGCCAAAGGCGGTAAGGAAAAGGATTTGTCCTTTAGAGCTGAGTTCGTTTAGCGCATGTTCAAGAATCTCTTCTGTAGAAGCAGTTTCAAACTCTAAACCTAGTTCACTCCAATTTATCTCTTCAGGTTTAGTAATTGTATTTGGCATTATTGAATAGCTGCCTCGATTCTCTCTATACCTAATCTATCGACAAAATGTCTAAATAATTCATCTGCAGAACGGTTTTCTTTATAGAAGCTAAAAAGCTTTTTTAGAGTTATGTGGATATCTTTATGAAGGTAGCGATTTTTTAAGGCTTGTCCGAATTGGGCTTCGTCACCTAGTCTACCTCCTAGAGTGATTCTAAAAGCATCTTCCATTTCTCCAGCTTCATTTCTGAGCTTTGCTCCTACTAGACCGATATCAGCGATAGAATACTGTGCGCAGTTATTAGGACAGCCAGTAACAGAGACCATAAGGTCTTCTGAGAATTCTGGAAATTCTGCATCTAGATAGTCAAATAAGTCTTTGGCTCTAGCTTTAGTTTCTACAATAGCGAGATTACAATATTCAGTTCCTGTACAAGCTACTCCCAAATTCGTAAATGGTGAGAACTCTGTCTTTAAGTTATACTCAGTAGCTTTTGCTTTGCAGGCATCTATTTTATCTGCAGGAATGTTAACTATAATTAAGTTTTGCTTATTAGTAGTTCTAATTTCACTTGTAGTGCTGAATTCTTCAGCAAGCTTAGCTACGTTCGTGAAGTCAGGATTGCGTGCACGCCCACTAATAAAAGCTATGCCTAAAGCATAGTTACCATTTTTCAATTTAGTAATCCCTAAATGATCGTGGTGACTGTCATCTGGGCTTGGGAAATATTCTATAGCACCAGTTTCCATGGTTTTAATCACTGGAACTCTTTCAAGTTCATAGCCTAAAACTTTTTCAGTTTCTGCTAGAAACTTTTCTACACCCCAGTCTTCAACTAGAAACTTTATTCTTGCTTTTTGTCTTTTATCTCTAAAACCATTATCACGGTAAACTGCTGTTACAGCGAGGACTACAGCTTTAGCTTGCTCACGTTTTACAAAAACCGGAAAGTTTTTAGCGATCATAGGTTTAGTACTAAGTCCACCACCTACTTTTAGTGTATAACCTAATTCACCTGTTTCAGGATGTTTTACTCCTACTAGTGAAACGCAGTTAATATCTGGCTGTGAGCACCAGTGTGAGCAGCCAGTTACTGTCATTTTATATTTTCTAGGTAAGTTAGAGTATTCACGATTACGGTTTAATTCAGTATCTATCTCTATTAGTTCTGGACTAGCATCGAAGTGTTCATCAGCTATAAGACCTGCAAGCGGGCAGCCAGTAATGTTACGAGCTATATCTCCACAACCACCATAGACATCCATACCGACTTCTTTTAATTCAGAAACTATAGTCGGGATATTTTCGATTCTTAGCCAATGCACTTGCACTGCTTGGCGAGTAGTTATGTCACAAACTCCGTCTGCAAAGTGATTAGCAAGATCTTGGAGTTTATGAGCTTGCTTAGCTGTTAGTTGCCCACCAGGAATTTTTATACGCATCATGTAGTAACCATCTTCTTTTGGTTTCTGCGCGTATATTCCAAACCACTTAAAAAGTGGCACAAGTTCTTGATTCACTGCTGAAAATCCGACCTTAGATGCTTCAAAAATATGATTCCACACATCCAAGCCATCAGTTTCTTTTTTTAAGTCTTCGATAGCATTTGCCATGTGTTTATTATAGCTTGGCTAAAACAATATCTGGCTTTAGGAGAAAATCAATTATATTTTTTGTTTTTATACCTTCTTTACCATTGACTGGGAGCTTATCCATGCTTAATATGACTTTAGGATAGTTATCTTTTACTTTTAATAGTGGCTTATATTCTCTCTCTTCTACTTTTTGATCGTGCATCAGATAGGTGACCTGAATATATATTTTTTGTCCTTCTTTTTCGGCTATAAAATCAATTTCTAGATCACCTAATTTCCCGATAGAGACTTCATAGTCATTGCGTCTTAATTCTAAATAAACTAGATTTTCTAAATAGTCATTAATATCAGTACTTTTATAGCCAAGCAAATTATGTCTAAAACTTAATTCTGAGCAAAAGTATTTTTCTGAGATCTCTAGATGCCTTTTTCCCTGTATATCATAGCGATTTACTTTGTAAATGGCATAGGCGGCTTCTAAGAATTTTATATAATTTTGGACAGTTTCTATACTTACGGTTATTTTTTGTGATTTCAAGTAGTCTGAGATTGATTTTGCTGAAAAAGTTGATGCAATATTATCAAGGATAAATCTTAAAATTCGTTCAAAGTTACTATAGTTCCTAATCGAGTGTCTAGCGACAATATCATTTAGTATAATACTGTCAAAAATAGCTTTACTGAGTGGTTTGCTTATATCTTCTTCAAGCTCAGCGCAATGGATTCCAGGTAATGAACCAAATCTTATGTATTTTTCAAATTCTTGATCAGTGCTTTCAAAGTTGATTTTATCCTTTCGAAATTCAAGAAACTCCTTAAAGCTCAAAGGATAGATTTTAAACTCTATAAATCTACCAGCAATCAAAGTACTTAATTCTGATGACAAAAGATAAGCATTTGAACCTGTAATATAGATGTCAGCTTGATTATTTTTAAGTATTGACCGTAAACTTTTTTCCCAAGCTGTGATTTCTTGAACTTCATCTATAAAAAGATATTTTTTATTTTTGCTTACTAATTTTTCTTTTAGATACTGATTAAGATCTCTATAATCTTCAAGGAAATCAAATTCTGCTGATTCCTTATCTATATAAATAATGTCTTTGGTTTTGATTTTCTGTGTTTTTAATTCATTAATAATTTGCTGTAAGAAGTAACTTTTCCCAGTTCTACGCATTCCAGTTATAACTTTGATAATTGGTTTATCAATATATGCTTTGATTTTATCAATATAGTTTTTGCGTTTTATCACTTATAGCTTAATTATACCCTAGTTTCCTAAAAGTATAAGTTATAAGTGAAACTTTATGTTAAAAAGTAGAGATATCAGTTATACCTGAATCTTTACTTTTTATTCTTCTTACTTTTCGCTAAAGCTTCAGCCTCTGTCTTCTTAGCAGCTTCTTCAGTGAGCTGAGCGAGTTCTCTAGCCTTCTCCTCTGCCATAAAGCGCTCTATCGCTTTACCACTTTTAATATCTTCGTCTAGGGCTTGAGCGTGATTCTGAGTTTTCAATAACTCTAATGATTTTAAATTTATCTCTAGATTATCCCTGAGCCTGATAGCATCTTTATGACCATTACTAGTAGCGATAAGTGACCAGATATATGCCTGTTTCACATCGCGGTCTATGCCCCTGCCGCTAGAGAGCATTTCAGCGAGATTATACTGAGCTGGAGCGTGATCCTTCAGCGCTGCACGTTTATACCAGTAATAAGCCCTGGCATAGTTCTGAACTACTCCCTTACCCTCTTCTAACATACGCCCTAATTGATTTTCAGCCTCAGGGTAGGAATCCCCGGCAGCGAGGCTGTACCATTCGTAGGCTTTTTTATAATTTCTAGGGGTTTCTAAACCCTCATAGTAAATTTTCCCCATGAAATATACAGCCATAAGATCGCCAGATTTAGCGTATTTTTCAGTGCAAGAAAGTAAATTTTCATAGAGCTTTTCTTGGTAGATTTTATAGCAGTGGCTTTTCTCGAAGCTGCTATAAGCTTCACCAGGGTGAGCTGAGTATAAGCAGAGACAGAGTAAGAGTAATAAACTGCTACTCTTAAAATTTCCTGGAATTTTCTTTAGGTTCATAATTAAAGATTTTATACGGTTTAAAGAAATTCGTGCGTTAGAAGGTTATGCTCAGAAGAAAATGGTAGTATTATTTTAATGAGCGAGTTCACAACTCAGGATTTCTTTTTATCTGTTTTTTTGGCAAAAATACATAAAGCCCATCATAAATTTGCAGACCGAGTATTAAGTATGACAAGAACAGAGGTTTATTACTAAAATGGATCACTAAATGAACTCTATGAGCTATTAAGCAAGCAAAACCCTAACCTCTAGGCATTAACCTAAAAGCAAGCCAGGTAAAAATCATTATAATCAAAAATAAAACCCAGGCAAGTGCACTTGCATAACCCATCTCAAAGTCCTCAAAGGCTTTCTGATAGATGTATAGCGAGTAGAATAGCGTAGAGTTTTTAGGACCACCGGAGGTCATTACATAAGCCGGAACGAAATACTGAAAGACCTGAATAATCCCGATCACTACATTAAATAAAATTACCGGTCTTAAAGAAGGTAATGTTATATGCCAGAATTTCTGGAAACTACTTGCAGCATCTATATCAGCAGCTTCGTAGAGCGACTGGGGAATATTCTGAAGTCCAGCCAGGTAAATAATCATCGGATTACCAAGTGACCACATACTGATGATTATCAATGCAGGTAGTGCTAGATTCGGATCTGAGAGCATGCTCGGTTCGTGTATTTTTTTAAAAATCCATATCCAAGTCACACTCGAAGCGACTAAAGGAACCACAGTAGGAATATAAAGAAGTGTTCTAAAGAAACTGCGTCCCTTAATATCTGCGTTCAGTAGAATGGCAAATAATATCGCAAGGCAAGTGCCTATAGCTAAATTAAAAAATGCAAAAGTAAAAGTTACTTTTAAAGAAGCGTAGAGACTGGGATCACTAATTAACCTCGTATAATTTTCAAAACCAATATTTTCAGGTAGATTTAAACCATCGAAATTAGTGAATGACAAATAAAAACTAGCCAAAAGTGGTCCTAGAAAAAGACATAGGTAACCTACAAGCCAAGGCGCAATGAATGGTAAAAAAGAAAAGTCTTTTAATTTCTTAGGAAGCTGCATCCATTAACCACTTCTCGATAGTGTAAGTAGTAGCCTCTCTATTTGCTCTAGCGATACTATCTGTTAGTGGTATTTCTTTAGGACATGCTTGAACACAGTTCTGAGCGTTACCACAGTTGTTTAAACCATTATCGATAAGAGCCTGAGTTCTATCACCTTTAGTAGACCTACCATTAGGGTGACTGTTAAATAGAACTGCTTGGGAAATCGCCTGTGGTCCTATGAAATCAAGCTCATTTGTCCACTGAGGGCATGCCTCTAAACAACATCCACAAGTCATACATCTACTTAAAACATAATTTCTTTCTTGTTCTTGAGGGTAAACTTTTGGACCTTCACCCATGTCATAAACGCCGTCAATCTCAATCCAAGCCTTAACTTTTTTTAGAGCATTGAACATATTAGATCTATCTACTACTAAGTCTCTTCTTACAGGGAACTTAGACATAGGCTCAAGTTTAATAGGTTGCTGAAGCTTATCAACTAAAGCTGTACAAGCTTGTCTGACTTTACCATTAATTACCATGGTACATGAACCGCAAACTTCTTCTAAGCAGCCACTTTCAAAAGATACAGGTGTAGTTTCCTTACCTTCACAAGTAGTCGGGAACTGTTTTGTTTCCATAAGTAATGTGGTAACGTTCATTCCATCCTGATATGGGATCTCAAAAGTATCATAGTATGGCTTAGTATCAGGTTCATCCTGTCTTTTTACTGTAAATTTAACTGTTTTATTGTCTTGCATAATATACTTCAATTAGTAATTTTAACATCACTAATCCTTAATCACATTTATAATTTTCCCTAAAAACATAGCTTTATTCAATGCTATTGCGTTAATATCAGATTTGGTGTCCAAAAAATCCAAAAAGAAGAAAAAAGGAAACGCCGAAACCGCTAGTGGTTCAGCTACAGTCGCACGTAACCGTAAAGCATCCTTCGATTTTCATTTAGGTAAAGACATTGTTGCAGGTTTAGTACTTCAAGGAACTGAAGTTAAATCTTTAAGAAGTGGACATGTGCAGCTTAAAGGTGCCTTCGCTAAGATTATAGATGGTGAAGTTTGGTTATTTAACTGTCATATTGCAGAATACACACATGGCAATCGCTATAATCATGATCCCTTAAGGGCGAAGAAACTTTTACTTAACCGCCAAGAAATTTTTAAACTCGAACAGAAAATGAAACAGACTAATGAAACTTTAGTCGTGAGTAAGATTTTCTTTAAGGGTAATTACGCTAAGGCTCTTATTCACCTAGCTGAAGGTAAGAAAAAAGCTGATAAGCGTGAGTCATTGAAGAAAAAAGATGTTACACGAGATATAGCTCGTGAGCTTAGAAGGTTTAAGTAAAGCTTCTATAGAAAATATTCAAAAGATTTGAGAATTATTTGTTCAAGCACAATTCGTTCTTAATCTTCTTCCATAAATTTAGTCAGCTAAAAGCCTAGATTCTTTTAGGAAGCGCTACTCACCCAAAAATCTATACTTCTAAGTGTTCAGAATTATGAGGATAATAAAGAGAAAAAATTATTAAAGCTGCCTTTATATTCTGTGGCATCTATTGATCAAGTTTAAGTCATTTCTGCTAAAATAAGCTCTATTATGCCAGAGACATTAGTTAAAGAAGGGAATCAGGAAACTGCAAATATGCAAGAATTCAAGTTTTTAAATCAATTAAAAGACAAAGTCGCTATCGTAACCGGTGCTACTAGAGGTATCGGAAAAGCTATTGCTGAGCTTTTTGTAAGTGAAGGGGCTAGAGTTTTTATTACTGGAAGATCCCCTGAAAGTACAGCTGATGAAGCTATTAATGAAGCTATTAAAGCAGCAGCGGCTGAAAAGAATATTGCTGAAGAGAATGTCGGTGAAGCTATATACAAGGCATGTGATATTTCTGACGCTGAAAGAATTAAAGCTTTTGTTGCTGAAGTTTTAGCTGAAGCTGGAAGAATTGATGTTGTTGTGAATAATGCTGGTATTACTAAAGATACTTTACTTATGAGAATGAAAGAAGATGACTGGAATTCTGTTATTAACACTAACTTAAATAGTCTTTTCCACATTTCGCAAGCTGTATTAAAGCCTATGTCTAAACAGAAATCAGGTTCTATTATTAATATGACATCAGTCGTAGGTTTACACGGAAACCCTGCTCAGACTAACTATGCAGCTAGTAAAGGTGGCATGATTGCATTTACTAAAGCCTTCGCTAAAGAGTATGGTCGTCGTGGTATCAGAGCTAACTGTATCGCTCCTGGTTTCATTAAAACTGATATGACCGCAGAATTACCTGAAGAAGTGCAAAAACACTATAAAGAAAATATTCCTTTAGGTGATATGGGAAATGTTAGGGATATTGCTGAAACAGCTTTATTTTTAGCTAGTGCTGGAAATTATATTACGGGACAGGTAATACAGGTTGATGGCGGCTTATTTATGTAGTATCCTTGATTCTCGATACTATTTTTAAGTACAATTTTTAAGGAAAATCTAAAAAGGAAAAAACAAGTAATGAATAGAGAAGATGCGTTAAAAAGAATTTCTAAAGTTGTAGCTGGACAACTAAGTTTAGACGAGAGTGAAATCCAAGAAGGTTCTAGCTTCACAGCTGACCTAGGTGCAGATTCACTTGATACAGTTGAATTAGTAATGGCTTTCGAAGATGAGTTTGGTGTTGAAATCCCAGATGAAGATGCTGAGAAAATCACTACTGTAGGTGCTGCTGTTGACTATGTAGTATCTAGAGCTGCTACTGCAAGCTAATCTCTTAAAATTATTTTTTAAGTCTTTTATAAAATCTGGCTTTCAATACTGAAGGCCAGGTTTTTAGTTATAATACATAACTATCCATGCAAACTAAGACTAAAATCTTACATTGGGCGATATTCGGAACCGGGCGAATAGCTAATAGATTTGTTGATTCTTTTAAATATTTAGATAAAGATGTTTCTGAACTGAATAAACTTTACGCTGTAGCTTCTAGAAAATTGGAGACAGCAAAGAATTTTGCTCAAAATTATAATATTGAGAAATTTGAGATTTATGAAAATATAATTAAAGACCCTAAGATAGACATCGTTTATATAGCTAGTCCTCATAATATTCACTACCAGGATATTAAACTTTGTTTAGAAAATGGTAAGCACGTACTTTGTGAAAAACCGATAACTACTAGTTTTAAAGATTTAAAAGAGCTTACTGAGCTTGCTAAAGTAAAATCTTTATTCTTAATGGAGGCGATGAAAACCCCTCTAACACCATTATATAGTGAGTTAGGAAAGATTCTAAAATCAGGGATTCTAGGAGAAATTACTTATCTTAGAGCAGAAGCTGCTCGAAAAATGCCATACCATGATGCTTCTAGATTATTTAAAGCAGATCTGGCTGGTGGAGCGCTTTTAGATGTAGGTGTCTACGGTTTGTTCTTAAGTCTTTTTACTGCTAAGTCTCTAGGATTGAATTTAAAACCTGAGCTATTAAAAGTTAACTCTCATTTTTCTCAAGAAGATAAGGTTGATCTTAGTAATGATATTCTTATGCGTTTCGGCGAGAATCTAAATGTAAACCTATTTAGTTCCATTAGTCATAATCTTAGTCGTGAAGCTTACATCGGTGGTACTAAGGGTTTTATTAAAATTGAGGATTTTATTGCTCCGACAAAGATGCAGCTTAATCTCTATAAGGATATTAATTTTGATATTAATGGTTATGATTTAGAAAGAAAAGATTATGACTTTAATCTTGCTGGTTCAGCACTTCAGTATAATGTTAGTCATATTTCAGAATGCTTCAGTGAAGGATTAATTGAAAGTCAGATTATGAGTCATGCCATGAGTCTTGAGCTTCAAGCTTTACTTGAGGAGATTCAGGGTAAGACTTGCTAGAATAAGACTAAATGCCTAATTTCACTAAATCTAAAGAACTTTTTGAAAAAGCTAAAGAACTCATGCCAGGAGGAGTAAACTCTCCAGTAAGAGCTTTTAAATCTATAGGGATTGATCCGATATTCTTTGAAAAAGCTAAAGGCTCTAAGCTTTATGACGTTGATGGTAATGAGTATGTAGATTACATAGGTT